>USOJ01000274.1 GCA_900556195.1 uncultured Eubacteriales bacterium | reverse complement strand
TTTTTCTTCACGTCTACGTCTGCGGTTACGCCGATCGACTTAAACGCTTCGGTTACTCTCTTTTTACAGTGGTCGCACATCATTCCGTCGATATAGACTATCGTTTTATTTTCTTTCATAACTCTCACCTCGCTCTTTTTATTTTCGGTTTTATTATTGCCGAGTTTTACGAAATTTAATCTTAAAGCGTTCAAAACGACCGACACGCTCGACAAACTCATAGCCGCCGAACCGTACATCGGGTTCATTAAAACGCCGAACGGAATATACAGTACTCCGCACGCAAGCGGGATAAGCACCGCGTTATAGAAGAACGCCCAGAACAGATTTTCTTTTACGTTGCGCATAACCGCCTTTCCGAGCCTTACCGCCCCGACGGCGTCGCGAAGATCGTTCTTGATAAGCACGGCGTCCGCGCTCTCTATCGCTTTATCCGTTCCCGCGCCGATCGCCATACCGACGTATGCCGCCGTAAGCGCGGGCGCGTCGTTTACGCCGTCGCCTACCATAAGCGTTTTTCTGCCGCTTTCGGCGTATTTTACGACTTCGGAATATTTATCCTGCGGCAAAACCCCCGCCTTGTAATCTATGCCGAGTTCGTCGGCGACTTTTTTAGCCGCGAGTTCGTTATCGCCCGTAAGCATAACGACTTTCATCTTCATAGCCTTGAATTCGTTTACGGCTTTTTTAGCCTGCTCGGTAACGGTATCTTCCACGACGAAGTAACCTTTGAGTTTTCCGCCGCAGGCGACGAAAAGCACGGTCGGGTTTTCTTCCGCCGCCTTTTCGGCTGTTCTCAGCGTTTCTTCGTCGAGCGAAAGTACGCCTTTTATAAGTCTTAAATTGCCGACGGCGACTTCTTCTCTGCCAAGCGTTGCGGTAAGACCCTGCCCCTGTATCGCCTTGTAATTTTCGACGTTTTCAAGGGCGAGTTTTCTCTCTTCCGCCAAAGCGATAATCGGTTTCGCCAGCGGGTGAGAACTCTGCTTTTCAGCCGAAGCGGCGACGGCAATAAGTTCGTTTTCGTTGCCCGAAAACGTTACCGTTTTGGTAATTTTCGGTTTATTGGCGGTAAGCGTTCCCGTTTTATCCAGAAGCACGGTGTCTACCGAAGCGAGTTTCTGAAGCGCTTCGCCGCTTTTTACGAGTATGCCGTTTTCGGCGGCTTTACCCGTGCCGACCATAAGCGCTACGGGAGTGGCAAGCCCCAGCGCGCACGGGCATGACACGACGAGTACCGAAACGCCGATATTTACGGCAAAACTCATTCCGTAGCCCGCAATAAGCCACGCCGCAAAGGCAATCAACGCAATTCCCATTACTACGGGAACGAAAAATCCCGCGACGGTATCCGCGACTTTCGCGATAGGCACTTTTGTGGAATTCGCGTCTTCGACGAGTTTTACGATTTTATAAACCGTGCTGTCTTCGCCGACGTTTTTTGCGACGAATTTACAATACCCGCCGCTGAAAGTCGTTCCGCAGACGATTTTTTCGCCCGCTTCTTTATACACGGGTATGCTCTCGCCCGTTATCGCGGATTCGTCGGCGTAACCGTTACCCCATATAACCACGCCGTCGCAAGGGGCGTTCGCGCCGTCTTTAAGTATAACGATATCGCCCCGTTTGAGTTCTTGCGACGAAATCTGTTTTTCTTCTCCGTTTACTTCTATTATCGCCGTATCGGGAGCGAGTTCGAGAAGTTTCCCGATAGCGGTCATCGTCTTGTTTTTGGACTTTTCTTCGAGATATTTGCCCAAAGTTATAAGGGCTACTATCATCGCCGCGCCTTCGAAGTAAAGGTTATCCATATACTTCATCATAAGTTTATGGTCGGCGACGACGTGTCCTTTGATAATCATCGCAACCGAGAACGCGCCGTAGATAAACGAAACGGACGAACCGAGCGCGACGAGACTGTCCATATTCGGTTTTAAGGTAAAGAGATTACGAAAACCCCTTATATAATAATCGAAATTAACGCCGATGATGACGGTGGCGATAGCGGCTTT
>USOJ01000273.1 GCA_900556195.1 uncultured Eubacteriales bacterium | reverse complement strand
TACCGTGTTATAACGCAGAAAATTATATCGTAAAATGTTTCGATAAACTAAACGAACAGACTTATCGTGATTTTGACGTCGTTATAGTCGACGATTGTTCGACGGATAAGTCTTACGAAAAAATTTTATCGGTAAAAGATAATTACGATTTTAACGTTTCCGTTGTTAAAAACGAAAAAAACAGCGGACCCGCGATTTCGAGAAACGTCGGCGTAAAAATTGCCGACGGCGAATATATCGCGTTTTGCGACAGCGACGATTACTACGAACCGAATTTTCTCGAAATAATGCTGTCGGAACTTATCGATAACGACGCGGAACTTGCGTTTTGCGGTTATAGCGTGGTAAACGAAAAAGGTGAAAAAGAAAACAGGCCGCTGCTTTTCGATAAGCAACCCGAAAATATAAAAGAAAGTCTGAAAGTAAATTGCGATTCGCTTTGTATGATGCTCGTCAAGGCTGATATAATCAAAAAAACTCCGCTCCCCGATTTAAGAAACGGGGAAGATATGGCGGTCGTACCTCTTCTCGTTCAAAAGGCAAATAAAGTAAGACTTATAAACGATTGTCTGTATAATTACTATAGGCGAAGCGGCTCCGCATCGCAAAAACCGGGTATGTCCGTCGTAGAGTCTTTAATTAAATCTTTTAACTATCTTAAAGACAACTTTGACAAGAAATATTATTCCGAGTTGGAATTTATCGGCATAAAAAATTTATTGTATTCGGCTGAAATTACTCTGTTTTCTGTCGGTTACAAAAGAAAAACGGGTAAAAAAATACTAACGGATTTCGAAAAAGATTTTCCGAATTGGTATAAAAACGACGGAATTAAAGCGCTGCCTTCATATAAAAAAATGGTTCTTAAACTACTTAAAATGCGGTTTTTCTTTACGATCAGGATTGTTGCGTTAATAAGGTCTGCAAAAATAAAGTGAAATGAGCGATAATATCAAAAAATTAAAAACTCTAATAGTTATCGATAATTTACACGTCGGAGGAGTTGCGACGTCGCTTTATAATTTTTTAGTTTACGCCACGCGTTACTTTGATATAGATTTATTCGTATTTAACGAACAATCTGTAGATTCCGCTCGTTTGCCGGACGGCGTAAACGTTTTGAAAATTCCGAAAAAACTTAAAATTTTAGGAATGGGACAAAGCGAAATAAAAAAATACTCTTTCCGGTATGCCTTAAAACGAGCATTCTATGTCGGATTAACGCGTTTAACGAGCGGTCAGTTTGCTCGTTCGATTTTGTTTTTAACGGTAAAACGGCTAAAAAAATATGATTTGGCTATTGCCTACGCGCAAGATAACGCCTGGAAGTCGTTATCGAAAGGTTGTATAGATTTTGTCGTTAAAAAGGTAGATGCGAAGAAAAAGATGGCGTTTATTCATTGCGATTATTCCAACTTCGGCGGGTATAATAAAAAACAGGAAATAATGCTTTCGCGGCTCGACTATATCAATTGCGTATCGGAATCGTGTAAAAAGAGTTTTATCGATAAATTCCCGACGTTGCAATCTAAATGTATAGTTATCGAGAATTTTATCGATTATAAAAAGGTCGTTGAACTTTCAAACGAATATGAAACGGAATTTGCCAATGACGATTATTTTGTATCCGCATGCAGATTAAGTTCGGTTAAAGGACTTGACAGAACTATCGGAGTATTAGGCGAATTAAACAAAGAAAGAGAGATAAATTGTAAATGGGTAATTGTCGGAGACGGCCCCGAAAGAGAAAATCTGGAAGTATCGATTGACGAGTGCGGATTGAAAAACATTGTATTTTTAATCGGTGAGAAAGAAAATCCGTATCCGTATATCAAAAAAGCAAGGGCGTTTTTACTTCCGTCTTATCACGAAGCCGCTCCTATGGTTTACGGCGAGAGCGCAGCGTTGGGCGTACCGATAGTATCAACCGATACTTGCTCGGCGGCAGAACTCGTAAAGGACAGAAATTTCGGTATTGTCGTGGATAATAATGAAGCCGGTATTAAAAGAGGATT
>USOJ01000272.1 GCA_900556195.1 uncultured Eubacteriales bacterium | reverse complement strand
CGGCTTGCAAGAGCATTGCTATCGATTCTATCTTCTTGCGCTTCGCCGGATTCTCCCATGCAGCCTTGTTGGCTATGAACTTTGTGTTCGTGTAAAGCATCGTGTCTATTATGCGCAGGTTGTTCGCGCGCAGAGACGAGCCGGTCTCGGTAATGTCGGCTATTGCGTCCACGAGGTCCGGAACCTTGACTTCCGTCGCGCCCCACGAAAATTCCACTTCGGCGTCAACCCCGTTGTCGGCGAGGAATTTCCTGGTGACGTTCATCAGCTCTGTGGCGACGCGCTTGCCTTGGAGGTCTTTCACGGTCTTGATGTCGGAGTCCTCCTTGACGCAGAGAACCCACCGCGATTTCAGGGAAGTAGCCTTGCTGTAAACGAGGTCGCAGACTTCCACGACATCGCTGGAATTTTCGAGAATCCAGTCGTAACCGGTGAGGCCGCAATCAAAAAAGCCCTGTTCTACATATCTGCTGATCTCCTGGGCGCGGACGAAGCGGCCGTCGAGCTCGGGGTCGTCGATGGAGGGCTTGTAGGAGCGGGAGCTCTTGGAGATTCGCCAGCCCGCTTTGGCAAAAAGCGCTATCGTTGATTCTTCGAGGCTGCCTTTGGGAAGGCCTATCATTATCAGTGGAGTGCTCACGGTATTCTGTATGTTTTTGGATTTCGGCGCGCCGTTTTCCGCAAAAAAAACGCATTTTCGCGAATCCGCGCATTTCCGCGCAGCCGCGAAAACGCCGTTCGGACTGCCGCCCGCGCGCCGCGCGCGTCGGCCGGATTGGTGCGGGCAGACGGAATCGAACCGACATCACCAGTTTGGAAGACTGGGGTTTTACCACTAAACTATGCCCGCGTATAAACGAATATTTTCAATTCGCTTACATTCTACTATATTTTCAGATTTTTTTCAAGCGTTTTAAGGCTATTACTTTTTTTTATCGTCGTTAAACTTACCGATAACTTCGCTCACCGACCCGACGTAGGCGAAAGTTCCGGGATAATTACGGATAATCGCCTGGAATTTACTTACCTGCCTCGGGCTTATTACGCAAATCAAAAGTTGTTTGTTATGGTGTTCGAACATTCCGACGGCGGGCGTAACCGTAACGCCGTGCCCGAGTTTTTCGATTATATCTTTCGATATTTCTTCCGCGTATTCGGTAACGACTTCGAATTTAAGCGCGGACTTACTCGAAATCATCATTCTGTCGCAAATAACCGTGGTTGCGCAGATGAACACCAACGACAAAAATACGGGTATAAGATTTTCTTTATACACCGGTACCGAAACCGCCATAATGACTCCGTTTACGGCGAAAATCACCGAAGCAACGCTCTTGTGCGGATACTTTTTCTGTATCATCGCGCCCACGATATCCGCGCCGCCCGTCGAAGAATTGACTTTAAGCGCGCATGCGAGAGAAACTCCGGTAGCCGCTCCGCCTACGCAAGCCGATAAAAAACGTATGCCTATAGCCTGTTCGCTTTCTTTGGAATCCGTAAACTTCTTTTGCGTTATACTGAAAGCGTAATCGGGATCTATCCAGTTGTCCAAAACGAACATGAATGCGGTTATAAGAAACGCCGCGATAGAAGTTTTTATGCAAAAATCCTTGCCGAGACTTTTCCAAGCCAAAGCAAGCAGAGGTATATTGACTACCATGAACAAAAACGAACTGTAATCGATATTCCCTGCGGTTACTTCGGGCGCGTCGATAAGTTTTTTGACTATCGCGACGATACCTCCTATCCCGCCGGGCGCAAAGTTACACGTACTTACGAAGTAATGGAACGCTATCGCATAAATAAAAGCCGATAAAAACACGTATACCGAACTTCTTAAAATATCTTTCTTTTTATTTACGGGAGTTAAAAAGTAATCTTTTTTTATTCCGTACTCTTTTTCGCTTTCCGTTTCCGTATCCGACGTAACGGGTTCTAATTCTTCCATAGTAAACATATCTCCGAAAACGCAACTATATTAGCATATTTCAACCAAAAACAAAAGCGTTTTAACCGTAGCAAAAAAATATTTTTAATACTATTTTTCTCGTTGCCTTTATT
>USOJ01000271.1 GCA_900556195.1 uncultured Eubacteriales bacterium | reverse complement strand
ATATGAGTTTAGATAGCAACACCGACATGCTGATCGAGCCGATCAGGTAGCCGATTACGGTGCTTAACACTACTAAAAATATATCCAAATACGTTTACCTCGAATACCGTTTAATTTTACGATTTTGAACGGATAATGTCAACCGTTTTTCGCTTTAACGTTCTTCTTTTCGTCGTTAAGATAATTATCAAGATCGCCGTTCAGGTCTTTTTTATTACGCAAACCGAAGAAGAAATTGAATTTTTCTTTAATTTCATGCGCCTTTTTAGCCGCCGAAAGTTTGAACGCCTCGTATTTTACGACGATTTGCTTATCTTTAGCCCACTTTCTTACTTTTGCAACGACTTTGAACGAATAGCAGATGTCGACTATAAACACGCCGAAATACAGCCCTACGCCGAACGAAAACCACGGGTTTTCACCCAACCACAAAGCCGCGTCGACTAAAATATTATGAAGAAACAGATAATACACCGCTCCTATTATTCCCCAGAAAAGAGTAAATAACGGGCATATTATACCCTGGATATTACCCCACCTGTCGGAATAATCCCAAAGTTTGACGTTCATACCTTTAATAAAGATAAGTCCCGTGATATATTCGACGAAAGTCATGGCGAAAGTGATTATAGCAATGACGAAAACCGCTCTCCACACGGGCGAAGCGATAAACGAATAATTAAAAGACGAGATAAAAAACAGGCAGACCGTGCCGACGCCGTAAAGCGGCAGGCAAGGTCCGGTCAGAAATCCCGGATTTATCCATTTTTTATGGACTATTCTTCTGAAAACGAGTTCGATAAAATAGCCGAGCGTTCCGCCTAAAATGAAAATAAGCGAATAAATTATCAGGTAAGCCATAAGTTACTCCTTATTATTTACTTATCGTACGGAATCAAACCGCGTCGGAAGCGTTTTCGGCGTTCTGCGCCAAAGCGAGCATAAGTTTGATTCTGTTATCCTGATTGACCTTTGACGCGCCCGCGTCGTAATCGACCGCCACGATATTCATATCGGGGTTACGGTCTTTAAGCGGCTTCATCATGCCTTTCCCGCAAATATGGTTAGGCAGACAGCCGAACGGTTGAGCGCAGATTACGTTTTTGACTCCCCTTTCTTTGAGTTCGAGCATTTCGGCGGTCAGAAGCCACCCCTCGCCCATTTTTACGCCCGTATCTATATAACCGTCTACGAATTTTACTATTTCGTCGAAAGGCGTCGGGGCGTCGAACACTTCGTAACTCTTTATCACGCCTATAAAACGCCTTTGCTTGGCGAGCAGAAATTTATAAAGGAAGGTAAACACGGGCAACATTTTACGGTTAAGCCCGAAAAGTTTACAGTCGGTGATTTTAGCGTAAACGGTGTATATAAAGAAGTCCATAAGTCCAGGAACGACGGGCTCCGCGCCTTCTTTCAGAAGCAATTCTTCGAGCCCGTTATTGCCCAGCGCGGAAAACTTGACGTATATCTCGCCGACCACGCCTACGCGTACTTTATTCGTCTTATCGACGGGTATTTGCTTAAATCTTCCGAGGATTTTTTTACAATGCTTTTCGACTTCCTTAAAAGAAAGTTTCATACGTTTTACGGCTTTGCCGAGTTCTTCGGTTATCTCGTCCGCAATGCGTTTCGTTTCCCCTTTATTCTTCTCGTAAGGCTCGACCTGATTTTTCAGCGACAAAAGCAGATCTCCGTAGAAAACGCAATAAAACATCTTTATCGCAAGCGACGGCGTAATCCTGAAACCCGGGTGCTTTTCGAGTCCGTTAAGACTTACGGAGATTACGGGAACGAATCCGAACCCCGCTTTTTTCAACGCTTTGCGAAGCAGAGATATGTAGTTTGACGCTCTGCACCCGCCGCCCGTCTGAAAGTAGATAAGCGCGGTTTTATGCACGTCGTACCTGCCGCTTTGAAGCGCGTCTATAAACTGACCTATGACTAAAATCGCGGGATAGCAAGTGTCGTTATGAACGTATTTAAGTCCCGTTTCGGCTATTTTTTTGCCGTGAGTAGACAACACGTCCACGTCGTACCCCTCGGATTTAAGATACTCGGCGATTATCTTGAAGTGC
>USOJ01000270.1 GCA_900556195.1 uncultured Eubacteriales bacterium | reverse complement strand
ACCTCGTAACATATCGTGTTTTCTTTTTCAGCCATATCCTGGGCGGTTATTCTTTCGCCGCCGCTTTCGCCTATGAATATAACTTCGTCGCCCGCCCTTACTTTTTCGTCCGATAATGCGAAACAATAATCCATGCACACGTTGCCGACTATCTTTCGTTTTTTGCCGTTTATAATCACTTCTCCGCCCGTATAACTTCTCGCTATTCCGTCGGCGTAACCGAGCGATAATGTTGCTATATAAGTCGGTTTACGGGCTGTATATCCTGCGTTATATCCTACGCTTTCGCCCGCCTTTATTTTGCTTACCCGAACGACGAATCCGACGAGCGACAACGCGGGTTTTACGAAATCTTCGCCGTAACCGTACATGCCTATACCTAACCTTACCGCCGACAGATTAAATCGTTTATCGACCGCTCTCGCGGTTGCGGAAACGCTTTTTTCAACCCCTTTTATACGGGCGGTTATTTCGGTAAAACAGCGTAATTGACCTAAACTTATATCTTCATCGTCGCCGCAGGGCAAATGAGAATAAATTTCGCTTATCGTCAGGTTTTTATAACGGCGTATTTCTTCGACGATTTCGGCAAATTCGCGTTCGCCCTTTACGCCTATGCGATTCATACCCGTATCGACTGCAATCGCGACCGTCGCCTTTTTACCGAGTTTTTCGCTTGCCGCCGCAATTTCTTTAATCTGACTTTTGTCCCATACCGTCGGCGTAAGGTCGTAACGTATCGCCCGTTCCGCTTCGTCGTAACCGAGAATTATAACAGGCTTTCGGGTAACCGCCCGCAACTCTTCGCCTTCGTCCGCGCCCGCCACGGCGAAAGAATCTATCGCGCCGACGTACTTTGCGATTTCTTTCGCGCCGTGCCCGTAACCGTCGGCTTTTACCACTCCGATTATTTTCGCGTTTTCCGAAAGTCGCCGCTTAAACTTCAAGACGTTGGCTTTTATCGTATCGAGATTTACCGTTATCATTCCGCGCATGGTATTATTTTATGAAAGACCGCCGCAATACTTTACATTTTCGTTCGTTTGGGTTATAATTTCGTTATTATGTACGATATATTCGAATTTCTGGAAAAATCGAAAACGGCTTACCACGCCGTTGAAAACTTAACCCTTACTCTGAAAGAATACGGATTTGCCGAACTTAAAGAAAACGAAAAATGGAGCGTTAAAAAAGGCGGCAAATACTTCGTTACGAGAAATCGCTCGGCTTTAATCGCCTTTACGGTCGGCGAAAAACGCTCGTTTAATATAGTCGCTTCGCACGCCGACAGCCCGTGTTTCAAGATTAAAGCGTCGCCGTCGATGACGGTCGAAAACATGGTTAAACTGAACGTTGAAAGATACGGCGGCGGGCTTAACTACACGTTTTTGGACAGACCCGTTACGATTGCGGGGCGCGTGGTTTTAACCGACGGCAAGACTTACGAGAGCAAGACTTTTACTTCGGCAAAAACTTTCGTTATACCGTCGGTTGCGATCCATTTCAACCGCGCCGCCAACGACGGAATAAAACTCAATCCGCAGACGGATATGAGTCCGCTCGTTTCCGCTTTTGGCGAAAAAGGTCTTGAAAAAGAACTTAAAGACTTTGCGGGCGACAAAAAAATAATCGACGGCGATTTATTCGTCGTTTCCGCCGAAAAACCATTCGCGGCGGGCTATAACGACGAACTTATATGTTCGCCGAGAATAGATAATCTGACCAGCGCATTTTGCTCGGTTAAAGGTCTGCTTTCTGCCGAGCCGAAGGCTATAAACGTGTGCTACGCAGCCGACAACGAAGAAGTCGGAAGTCAGACCCGTCAGGGCGCAGGCTCGGACTTTTTGCTTTCGGTAACGAAGAGAATAGCGGAAAGCCTTGGCTTCGATTACGCCGCCGCGCTTGCCGATTCGATAGCGGTGTCGTTCGACAACGCGCACGCCGTTCACCCCAACCACCCCGAATTTTCCGACCCGACCAACAAAACTTTGCTCGGCAAAGGAATAGTGGTAAAACACCACGCCAATTTCAACTACACCACCGACGCGCTTTCTTCGTCGATCCTTAAAGGCGTATGGGAAACGAACG
>USOJ01000269.1 GCA_900556195.1 uncultured Eubacteriales bacterium | reverse complement strand
TTGCGTTTTTTTTACACAATGCTTCGTTTATAATAAAAAACGTACTGCTGAATATAACCCGAATCTTCGCCGAAAGAATTTACGAAAAATTCGTTGATTTTATTGCGGTTTTTCTCTGCCCCGTTAAAATCTTCTCTGTATAATTTTTCGATCCACGTATCTACCGGAAAAGCGTCGGTTTTATGATACGCGAAAAGCGAAACGCAATCGGCGACTTTCGGTCCGACGCCCTTGAACGACATAAGCGATTCTTTCAATTCTTTCGTGGATAAAGCGGTCATTTTATCGAGTTCGTCGGCGTTTTCGATAAGTCTTTTTGCCGTCGAACGGATAAAATCCGAGCGGTATCCGTATCCGAGCCCGTTATAAAACCCGACGTCGTCGTCAAAGAGTTCTTCCGGCGACGGAAAGGAGTAATATTCTTCGCCCGAAAACGAGTTTTTAACACCTCTGGCGGCGCAAGTTCTTTCGATTATGCTCTTTATTCTCGGAATACGGTTATTCTGCGATGTCAGAAAAGAAAACAAAGTTTCGGTTTTGTCCTGATTGAGTATTCTTATCCCCTTGCCCGCTTCGGCGGCAAGCGAAACTATATCGTACTCGCTTTTTTTCGCCCGCGAATATATCGACGAGTAATCTCTCGATAAATCGAAAAAATTACGGAAATATTCTTCGTCGTCGGTTTTACATTCGATTATCGCCTTTCCGTTTTCGTTACAGGCATAACAAGCCCTGTCTTTCGAGAAAACCAGATAACCTTTTTCAAAAGGCTTAAAACGAAATATCTGACCGCATTCGAGCGTATCTTTTACGTTAAAAAATTCTTCTTCGGTTATTATCTTCGTCATAAAAAAATTTATAGCAAAAAAGCGAGTAAAAATACTCGCCTTTTTTTGATTAGTTGTTTGCGGCGTAAACGCTGACCTGCTTTTTATCTCTGCCGAGTCTTTCGAATTTAACTACGCCGTCGACGAGCGCGTAAAGCGTGTCGTCGCTGCCGATACCGACGTTTTTGCCGGGATGGAATTTCGTTCCCCTCTGTCTTACGAGAATGTTACCGGCAAGAACGGCTTGACCGTCGCCGCGCTTAGGTCCTAAACGTTTCGCGTTGCTGTCGCGACCGTTGTCGGTGCTACCCATACCTTTGTGGTGTGCGAATAAACTAATAAATATCATACCGTCTGACCCTCCGTAATTACGCTCTTTCGGAAACAGCGGTTATCTTAACCTTGGTGTAAGGTTGTCTATGACCCTGTTTCTTTCTTTCGTTCTTCTTTGCCTTGTACTTATAAACGATGATTTTCTTCTCTTTATCCTGAGCGAGAACTTCACCCTCTACTACGTACTTTGCGGCTTCCGCCGTCGTCTTAATGCCGTTTTCGTCGGAAACGAGTAAAACGTTGAACGAAACCTTATCGCCGACCTTGGCGTTGAGTTTCTCAAATTTTACTACGTCGTCTACGGCAACTTTGTACTGCTTGCTTCCGTTTTCGATAATAGCGTACATCTGAAAAATAGACCTCCCGTCTAATCTCGCCGGAAAATATATTCGGGCGTTGCGTTTATCGCAACTTAAAAAAGCCCTTTCCGAGCGGTTCTCAAAAATTATACATTATTTACTTTTCAAAGTCAAACGAATTTTCGGTCGTTTAACAAGAAAAAAGTATTATTTTTATAAAAACGGATATAATATCCGCGTGAGGTGATATTATGGAAGAAAAAAATATCGACAGAGAAGTTCTGATGTCCGTTTATAAAAACGCTCATATCGGATTACAGTCTATTTCAAACGTCATAGACGAAACCGACGACGATCGTATGAAAACCGAACTAAAAAACGAATACGAGGGCTATGAAAAACTCATCGGAAAGTTAAGCGGTTACATGAAAGAAAACGGCATAGAGCCCAAAGACGTAAATTTCATGAAAAAGGCGTTTATGAAAGCCGCTATTAAAATGAACACCCTTACCGACGATTCGGCTTCGCACATTGCCGAACTTATGGTAAAAGGCACGGTTATGGGGATTACCGAACTTTCGGAAATTCTTAATAATCACGGCAAGGAACTCGGCGAAAAAGTAAAGGCTTTGACCGAAGAATTGAAAACTTCGGAAGAAACTTA
>USOJ01000268.1 GCA_900556195.1 uncultured Eubacteriales bacterium | reverse complement strand
AAGACTTATATACCGAATTATAACGAATTTTACGAACGCAGACAGTTTTCGCCCGCTCCGGACGAAAATTCCGCCGTTATTTTATCGGGCAAAGAAATACCTTTCGGCAAAAATCTGATTTTTGAAAACGAAAACTTCAAAGACGAAAAAATCGCCGCGGAAATCTGCGAAGATTTGTGGGCGGTCAATTCCCCGTCGAACGCCCACGCGGTAAACGGAGCGACTTTGATATTGAATTTGTCGGCAAGCGACGAACTTATAGGCAAAGCCGAATACCGTCGTTCGCTCGTTTCCATGCAGAGCGCGAAAACCGTTTCGGCGTACGTTTATTGCGACGCGGGCGACGGAGAGTCGTCTACGGATATGGTTTTCGCAGGGCATAACGTAATAGCCGAAAACGGTAAAATTCTTAAAGAGAGCAGATTGTTTCAAAACGAACTAATATACGCCGACGTCGATATAGGGTATATATCTTACGAACGGCAAAGACTTTTCAACTATATAACTCCCGAAATCGGAAAGTATCAGACCATAAAATTCAAGGGCGGTTTCGTCGGCGAAAATTTCAACCGCAAGTACGGCAGAACGCCTTTCGTCCCGCAGGAAAAAACCGAACTTAAAAACCGTATCGATCTTATACTCGGCATTCAGTCGCAGGGGCTTAAAACGAGGGTCGAAAAAATCAACTGCAAAACGCTCGTCGTGGGGCTTTCGGGCGGGCTTGACAGTACGCTTGCGATTCTTGTCGCGGTCAGGGCGATAGACGCGTTGAAGCGTTCGAGAAAAGATATAATAGCCGTTACCATGCCTTGCTTCGGAACGACGAGCAGAACTAAGAACAATTCCGTTTTGCTTGCCGAATCGCTCGGCGTTACTCTTAAAGAGATAAACATAACCGACAGCGTAAGAAGTCATTTCAAAGACATCGGACAGGACGAAAGCGTAACCGACGTTACCTACGAAAACTCGCAGGCAAGAGAGCGTACGCAGGTTTTAATGGACGTTGCGAACAAAACGGGCGGAATAGTTATAGGTACGGGTGATTTAAGCGAACTTGCGCTTGGATGGGCGACTTATAACGGAGATCATATGTCCATGTACGGCGTAAACGCGTCCGTGCCGAAAACGCTCGTAAGGTTTATCGTGGGCAGCGTTGCCGACGAAGTCGGCGGAGAAACGGGCAAAGTATTGAAAGATATTCTGGCAACGCCCGTAAGCCCCGAACTTATCCCCGCCGTCGACGGCGAGATAAGTCAGAAAACCGAAGATATCGTCGGACCTTACGAACTCCACGACTTTTATCTTTACTACTTTTTAAGGGCGGGTTTTGCCCCGTCGAAGATTTTCGAAGTCGCGAAGCGTACCTTTAACGGCGTTTACGACGAAAAGACGATATATAAATGGCTCGAAATTTTCATAAAGAGATTTTTCGCTCAACAATTTAAGCGTTCGTGCCTGCCCGACGGCGTAAAAGTGGGTAGCGTATCGCTTTCCCCGCGTGGAGACTGGCGCATGCCGAGCGACGCAAGCGTCGCGCTTTGGCTTAAAGACCTTTCGTCTGTCAGACCGACGGACTGAGAATACGATAAAATCGTTATCGGATTATGCAAATCGTACCGAAATACGTTTGCATAATTTTTTTTATAATGATATAATCGTATCGATAAAGATATAACGGTTGAAAATATAAGGTGTGCAATCATGACGTGCGATAAAAAAATGCCGAAATCGGTCAAAGCAAGACTTCCTATCTATCTTCATTATCTTAAATCTCTCGAAGCCGACGGAGTGCCGACGATTTCTTCGGCTGCGATAGCGGCGGCGCAGGGGTTGGGCGAAGTTCAGGTCAGAAAAGACCTTGCGATGGTCAGCGGGGCGGGTAAGCCGAAAATCGGCTATTTCGTCAACGAACTCGCTTCTCACATCGAAAATGCGCTCGGCAGTAACTGCGTTACCGGCGTTATCATCGTCGGCGCGGGTAAACTCGGTAAGGCGTTGCTTTGTTACGACGGCTTCGAAGAATTCGGGCTCGATATCATGGCTGCCTTCGATCAGGACGAAAGCAAAACGGGCGTTACGCACGATAAACCCGTGTATGCCTTATCCGAAATCAAAGATTTTTGTAAAAC
>USOJ01000267.1 GCA_900556195.1 uncultured Eubacteriales bacterium | reverse complement strand
GCTTTGCCGATATCGTGCAATAACCCCGCCCTTTTTGCGGTTTTGACGTCGGCGCCGAGTTCGGACGCCATAACTCCCGCAAGAAACGCGACTTCAAGCGAATGTTGCAAAACGTTCTGTCCGTAACTCGTGCGATATTTGAGTTTTCCGAGAATTTTGATAAGTTCGGGATGAATACCGAATAATCCGACCTCGAACATCGCCGCTTCGCCTGCTTCTTTAATCTGAACGTCAAGATCCTTTCTGACCTTTTCAACCGTTTCTTCGATTCTGGCGGGATGAATTCTTCCGTCGGCGATAAGTTTTTCAAGCGCGATTCTCGCAACTTCTCTTCTTACGGGGTCGAAACCCGAAACGATTACGACTTCGGGAGTATCGTCTACCACGAGTTCTATTCCGGTTGCGTTTTCGAGCGCGCGGATATTTCTACCCTCGCGACCTATAATACGCGCTTTCATGTCGTCGCTCGGAAGCGGAACGACCGAAACCGTGATTTCGGAAGCGTGATCGGTTGCGCAGCGTTGAATTGCGAGGCTGATTATGTCCTTAGCCTTTTTATCGGCTTCGTCTTTAGCCTCCTGCTCCATATTCCTTACCTGCACCGCCACGTCGCGACGGGTTTCGTCGAGAATAGAGTCGGAAAGTTGCTGTTTCGCCTCTTCTTTCGTAAGTCCCGAAATTTCTTCGAGTTTCGCGACTACGCTTTCGTACTCTTTGTCTATCTTTTCTTGTTTTTGGTTGATAGACGCTATTTTTTTATCGAGTTCGCGTTTTTGCTGTTCGAGTTCTTCGTTTTTCTTCAAAAGATTGTTGTCTTTTTTGTTGAGTAACTCGTCTTTCTGATTGAGCCTTTGCTCCATCTTCTGGAGTTCGATTCTTTTTTCCTTCGTATCGCGCTCAAAATCGTTACGAAGTTTTAAGTCCTGCTCTTTTGCCTCCAAAGCCAATTCTTTGCGCATTTTTTTGCACTCGGATTCGGCGTCGGAATACATTTTTTGTATTTTTTCGTTTACGGAACTGGCTTTCGCTTTATTCAAAACGACACAAATTATCGCTACGACGGCTGCGCCGACCGCGAGTCCCGCCACCGCGCCGATTACCGCTACGACGACGGGGGACAACAAAAGCAGGGAGTTTAACGTTGCCATGGTTAGCCTCCCGAAAAATTTATTTGGAATAATCTAAATAATAAAATTGCTTTTACCGTTAGTTTTATACCACAATATATTGTATGTTGTCAATTTTAAATCCATATATTGTAGATTTGAAAACAACTAACTTTCTTTTCTTACCGTTCTTGTTTTAAGTATTTATCTCTGTATCGATAATAGGTGGCAAAATTTTCCGAAAATAAGGTCGATAAGATTTTATTTCAGTTTTTTTACGAGATTTTCGACGGTAAGTCCCGCCGAATTCAACTGTTTTTCTACCGAAGCGTGAGCGACGTATTCGTCGCCGAACGCGATATTGCTTACCTTGCAGTCGATTTCGTTACGGATTAAAAAAGTATTTACCGCGCTTCCGAAACCGCCGCTTAAAACGTTTTCTTCGATCGTAACGATATTTTTGCCTGCCAACGAACGTAAAAACTTTTCGTCGAGCGGTTTTACGCATCTGGCGTTGACAACGGTAAACTTTTTATCGGTAGCGGATTTTGCATCGTAAGCGACTTTCAAAGCCCTCGGGCCGACGGCTAATACCAAGTTCTGTTCGACGTCCCCGTCGACTTCCCATAAATCGTCGTATCCGAAAGAAGAGTGATTGCCGAAATCCGCGTGTTTGCCGTTCGGATACCTTATCGCGCAAGGCGCGTTCAGAGATAAAGCGTATTCAAACGCAGATTTGAGTTCTACTGTATCTTTCGGCGCAAGAACGGTCATTTCGGGCATAGAAGTCAGATACGACAAGTCAAAAAGTCCTTGATGCGTTACGCCGTCGTGTCCGACCGCCCCCGCCCTGTCGAGCATAAATATCACGGGAAGCCGCTGAATACAAACGTCCTGCATTATCTGGTCGTAAGCCCTTTGCAAAAAGGTGGAATAAACGCAAACTACGGGTTTCAAGCCTCCCGCGGCTTGCCCCGCGGCAAACGTAACGGCGTGCTCTTCGGCTATCCCGACGTCGAAAAATCGGT
>USOJ01000266.1 GCA_900556195.1 uncultured Eubacteriales bacterium | reverse complement strand
CCTTTCGGCGCGGGGAACGCTCCCGACACGGCCGCCCGCATCAGCCCCGCTTCATTCTCCGTCACTACTTTATTATCGCGCAGCTGCGAAATAATCGCCTCGCAGTCCTGCCGCGAGATGGAATCTCCAATGCGCTGATTGATCAGATACAGCAGATTGCTGCCCGGAGACTCGCGCAGGCGTACGATGCGGATATACCCGCCGCCCCCGCGCCGGCTCTCGATCACATAACCGTGATCAGGCGTAAAGCGCGTGGAGAGCACGTACGTGATCTGCGAGGGCGCGCAGCGGAAATACTGCGCCAGCTCGTTGCGCTGCACGTCGACCTGCTCCTGCCCTTCCTCCAGCAGGGATTTGATAAACGCTTCTATACTATCCGTTAACGGTCTCATTTCGGCCGCCTCCTATTTTTGACCATCTTTGATATTTATAGTATACCACATTATTTTTAATTTGTATAGGCTTTTAACAAATTAAATTTAATTTTTCTTTTGTGAATTAGCAAATCGCCCTTTCGGAAAGCGTTTCGCTTACGTCAGTCGAGAAGGTCTTTCAACGCTTTTTCGTCTGCGCCGTCTTTTACTTCTTCGAGTTTATTCGGGCGTTTTACTTTTATTTCGGAAAGTTTGTATTCTTTATAAGTAAATCCGCCGTCCTGCGTCTGTTTCTTCGTCGTAACGACCAAAGTCAACATATTGTTCGCAACCACTATCGCCTTGCCGTCGGGCGTGTCTACTTCGCTGCCGATTTTGGGCATTAACTTATACGTTTCGCTGTAATGATCGTTTTCGTATTCAAGGCAACACATAAGTCTTCCGCATAAGCCGCTGATTTTGGCGGGATTGAGCGAAAGCCCCTGCGTTTTAGCCATTTTTATGGTAACCTTTCTGAAATCGGGCAGGCAGGAAGCGCAACAAACGACTCTGCCGCACGGCGCGATACCGCCGAGCAATCTCGTTTCGTCCCTTATGCCCACCTGACGAAGTTCTATTCTGCTGTGGAACGCCGAAGCAAGGTCTTTTACGAGATCTCTGAAATCTACCCTGCTTGCCGCGGTGAAATAAAATACGAGTTTGCCGTTATCGAAAGTGTATTCGGCGTCGATAATCTTCATTTTGAGATTTCGCGCCGCGACCTTTTCGGCGGCGACTTTAATGCAGTCTTTCGCCCGTTGTTCGTCTTTTCTGATTTTATTAAGGTCCGCTTCGGTCGCTATTCTTATAACCGGTTTAAGCGGTTGAACGACTTCTTTATCAGGTACGTCTTTAACTTCTAAAACGACCGCGCCGTACTCGACGCCGCGCGCCGTTTCCACTATCATCGTGTCGCCTTTTTTAGGTTTTAACCCTATCGGATCGAAATAATATACCTTGGCGGTACGCTTGAATTTTATGCCTACGATTTTTGCCATCTGCGTTTCTCCCTGACGATTGAAAGCAAAACGCCGTCTATCGTCATTGCCGTGTTCGCGCTGAAAGCAACCGCCTTTTCTTTATCGGTAAGCGTTTCGGAAATGGCGACGAGCGCGCCGACGGTAAACCCGTCTTTATCCTCTTTGCCGTATACGGCGTTTTCGAGCCGTATCGTCGTTTCCGCTTTCAACGCCGAAATAAGTTCTTTTATATCTTCTTTGCCCGCCCGTTTTACGAATTTTATAACGTCTTTCGACGATTTCATCTCCGCAAAAATATCTTTCACGAGCGAATCGAGTTTGTCCGCCTCGCCGTTTTCGTATAAGGCGAGAGCCGCCCCCGCGCTGCCGTTCGCCGAACGGATAGCGTTTTCGAGCCTGTCTTTATCCTTGCACCGCTCCGACAAAACGCTTCTTATCTTGTCCGAAGAAAGCGGCGGAACGTCTATTTTTTTTACCCTTGAAAGCACGGTCGATAATAGTCCGCTTTCGCGCAACGCTCCTATAAGTATCACTACGCCTTTCGGGGGTTCTTCCAGGGTTTTAAGCAGTTTGTTCTGCGCGGCGGGGGTCGCGTTTTCCGCCCCGCACAAGACGAACAATCTCGTCTTGTTTTCAATCGGGCGTATATATGTTTTCGACACGAGGTCGTCTACGTCCGCCGTCATTATTCTTTCGCCCGTAAGCGGATAAAAAGTGCAGTCCGCATAGGCGTTTTTGTCGATTAGTTTTGCGATTCT
>USOJ01000265.1 GCA_900556195.1 uncultured Eubacteriales bacterium | reverse complement strand
TTTTATGTTTAACTTTCTTTTTTCTGTTTTCTCCGCTCGTCGCGCCTCTTAAAAAAGCGGGGCTCGGTTGGTTTTACTTTTGTCTTACGGGCGGCATAGCGATCGTTTTCGGAACGTTTGGCAGCGTATTCAATACTTTTTCTACTCTTTATCTTGCAAAAGATAACGATTTTTTGATGTCGATGCCTATTCCTCCGAAATACGTAATGCTTTCAAGGCTCGTCGGCGTGTATCTTCTCGGCGCGACGTATTCTCTTGCGGTGTCGTTGCCTACGACGATTGCCTATTTCGTATACGGCTCGCCGACGGCGATTGAAATTCTCGCTTCGCTTTTCGCATGTTTTACCGAAACGCTTTTCGTTGCGGTTTTGTCTTGTCTGCTCGGCTACGTGGTTGCAAAAATCAGCGTAAAACTTAAAAATAAAAGTCTGATTACGGTTATAATTTCGATAGTCTTCGTCGGAGCGTATTGCGCGATGTGTATGACGATGAGCGACGCCGTGCAAAGTCTTATCGAAAACGGCAACGAAGTCGCCGCCGGCGTAAAAGCATACGCTTATCCGCTGTACGCTTTCGGCATGGCTTGCGTCGGAGAACCGATTCCTTTACTCGTCGTTACCGCGGTAACCTTCGCGTTATGCCTTTTGGCGTATTTCGCCTTATCGAGAAGTTTTATAAAAGTCGTAACCCGAGTTTCTTCGAATACCTCTTCTTCGCGTAAAAAGGTAAGAATAAAAGTAAGAAGCGTAAGACGCGCGCTTTTCGTCCGCGAACTTAAACGCTTTACTTCGAGCGCGTCGTATATGCTGAATACCGCGATGGGTTCGCTGTTTACTCTTATGGCTACGGTTGCCTTGGCGATCGGGCGGGAGAGTATAAGGGCGATAACGTTTGATCCGCAACTGAATTTAAGGTCGTATTCCGCGCTTATGGCGATAGCCGCGCTGCTTACCATGTCGTCGATGAGCGTTATAACCGCGCCGTCCGTATCGCTCGAAGGTAAAAATATTTGGATAATACAGACCATGCCGATAAAACTTCGCGAAGTATTAAAGGCGAAAATCGCGTTGCACGTCGTTATAACTTTGCCCTGCGCTTTTGCGCTTGCGGTATGTTCGTCGATAGTTTTCGGGTTAAACGCTGCCGATTTTATCTGCGTAACGCTTTCTTCGATAGTTTTCGTGTTATTGTTCGCCGAGTGGGGATTGTTTCTCAATCTTAAAATGCCGAACTTAAACTGGTCGAGCGAAACAACGGTAATCAAGCAGAGTATGCCCGTATTTTTAACTATGTTCAGCGGAACGGTCGTCGCCGTCGCGCTCGGCGGGCTTTATTATCTCTTAATGCCTTACGTTTCTGCAAGCGTTTACGCCTGGTGCGTGTTTGCTTTTTGCCTGTCGATAACCGTGTTATTGTACAGAGTAATAGTTACCCGCGGCGAGAAGATTTTATCCCGAATAAGTTAAAAATTTTATAATTCAATGCGTTTGCGGCAAGATTTTCAGATCTTGTCGCAAAATTTTTCGCAAAATACTTGACTGTATATATCAAAAATGATAAAATCTTATCAAAACTAATAATCCAGGTGCGATTGTGAACGAATTATCTGCGAATATCAGAAAAATAAAAGAAAAAAGCGGTCTGACGGTTAAAGAACTCTCCGGGAAAAGCGGAATATCCGTCCCCACTCTCAACCGTATTTTGTCGGGTAAAACCAACGGCGTAGATACAAAAAAATTACTTGCCTTATCGAAGGCTCTCGGCGTTAAAATAACCGATTTCGTGCCGGACAATCAAACGAAGACGGAAAATCCCGTAAATAAAAACTACGGCTATCTGCGGGTCGGCGCGGTTACGCCGCGGGTTACTTTGTCCGACGTGGACAAAAACGCCGATGCGGTTATTTCGGCTGTTAAAAAAGCCGAAGAAAAAGGCGTAAACGTTCTCGTTTTCCCCGAATTGTTCCTTACGGGGTATACGATTTCCGATTTGTTCTACCAGCCGATTTTGCTTGACCGGGTAGAAAACGCGGTAGAAGAATTGAGATATTTTTCAGAAACCTCGGAAATGTTATTCGTCGTCGGCGCTCCGATAAGAAAAGACGGAAAAATTTATAATTGCGCGGTCGTGTTTTTCGGCGGCGAAATTTTGGG
>USOJ01000264.1 GCA_900556195.1 uncultured Eubacteriales bacterium | reverse complement strand
CGGGGCGAAAAATTTCGCCCCGCCGACGAATCAGAAATCCGTCGCCCCTAACAGGTAATCGGTCGTAACGTCGAAAATATGCGCTATCGTCAATATCATGTCGATATCCGGAAGGGTTTCGCCCCTTTCCCACTTGCTCACGCAAGACTGTTGCACCCCGCACATTTTCGCAAATTCGACCTGACCGATATTCAATTCCTTTCTCAAATCTCTTATTCTTTCGCTGACTTTGTTTTTCATAGCAATTACATTATAGTCTTAGCGGGACTAATATATGTAAAATAGTCTTGACAAGACTACAAGTTTGTGATATTATCGATTATACAGATAGTCCGAATACGACTATTTATAGCGAAAATTCCCTTTATCTGCACAAAAAAATCACACGGGAGAAAATTTATGGAAACTTTATCTAATTACATTAAAAATTTTGCGTTTGAAAACTACGAAGAAACGCCCATCAGAACGCCCGGCGGCAACGTCGGCGACGACTTTTTGCAAAAAGTTTACGACACGTCGTTTATGAGAAGTCTGAATAAGTCGTTTACCGATCAACTCATTAAAGAAGCGGAAAAGAAAACGACGCTCAAACCCGACGTAGAAGCGTACGTTATAGGTTACGGTTTGTTCGGTATGTTAAACGAGCCTGTATCTTTGCCCGAAGCCGAAAAAAGAGCGGCGGCTCTGCTTGAAAAAACGGAAGCCGCGCGCCCTGCCGGCTGTAAACAGCAAGTAGGCGACGACAGCGAAGAGTTTAACGAATGGGCGCGCGGTTACGCGGCGGTAAATTTCCTCGTCGCGGTGATTGCGGGGCAGAAAAAAGAATACGCGAAGTCCGCGTATCATTTCTTAAAGGCTTTCAAAATTCATCTGGTGACGACGCGCACCCCCTTTGCCGATTACGCGTCTTACGTTTTCGGCAAACTTCCGCCGCTCGCAAAAAGCGACTACCCGATTCCGGAAGAAAATCGTACGGGGTTCAGCCCGACGGAGCCGCTTGGTGAAAAATACCTGCCCACGGACCAAGTCTTTATGGATTCGTTCGGCGTAAACGCCGCGCTCTATAATCTCGAAACGAAAGACGGCGACGAAATAGCGGCAATTCAACTCGGATCGAGGCGGCGCGGTTTTATGCAGAGAATCGGCTCGATGATACCGCACGTAACCGGATATCATTTTCCTCTCGATACGTACGACACTTTTATCGTCGATAAAAAGTACAACGTTTATCGCGCCCGACTTTGGGTCAACGCATACGTAAGATCGGGGGCGACTTTCGAGTTGCCGGACGAATTCACTATGCCTATATCTTTCAAGGAACTTGCGGATATAGCAAATAACCAAGAAACTTTTATCAGACTGGGTTAAAAGGACGTAAAAATATGAACGAAGAAATAAAACGCGACGAAGAAAAATTAAAATTTTTAGCGATAAGCCAATTGACGAAAGAAAACCCCGAATTTAATTCGCTTTATCAAAAACGTAAAAGAGTTCTCGATGCTTACGAACGATCGCTCGAAGCGTTAAAACCGAACGAATACGATAAGCCTATCGAACAATGCGAACGCGACTTAAAAAGAATAGCCGGGTTTAGCGATAACGATTACGGAACAACCGTATACGATTTCGATTGCGGCGACGGAACGATAACCGAAATAACGGGTATATTAAACTGCGATAAAAGAGTCGTCGTTCGGTACAGACTATTTGAAAAACGCCATACGCTTAAAGATTTTTCCGAGAAATGTTTTTTTAACGACACGGATTACGGTTTCACCGTCTGCCCGTCGTGTAAACGTAACCGAAGCAGTCAAAAAGGCAAGCCGTGCCTCGTCTGTCAAAATGCGGAAGTAACCGAGGTCAAATATTTACTTGAAGAGATAGAGAAGCGAAAAGACGAAATTTATGAAGAGATAATAGAAGTATATCCGTTTCCGCAGCCAAAGCCTCCGAAGCCGCCCCGCGAGTCGGATAACGAACCACATTGCTGGAATTGCCATGAAAAAATAGTTAAATTGCCATGGCTCAGGTGTCCGAAATGCAACGGTTATATATGTCAAAGTTGCGGAGAATGTCTTTGCGGTTTCGGTTTCAATAGGGGCGAAGAACGAAATGAAGAACACGGTCAACCGTAAAAATGTCGCGCGGGGCGAAAAAATTCT
>USOJ01000263.1 GCA_900556195.1 uncultured Eubacteriales bacterium | reverse complement strand
CTCCGTCATCTATTGCGGGGATCGCCACGCTACGCTCGCGATGACGATAGATAAAATCAGAATGCGGCGGAAACTTCTTCGGTTATCGGGTCGAGATCGATTTTCGGGCGTTTAATCGCTTTAACCGCGTACTTTAAGGCAAGGTACGCAAGCGTTATTTTATCCGATTCTTCGTCTTCGATCGCTTCGCGCAATTCCTTTAATATATAGGCGAGTTCTTCGCATTTATCGTCGCCCGAACGCGCGATTTCGTCTTCGCAAAGGGTTTCGGCGTAACGGATAGCCGAAGTTTTTTTACTCGCCTTTTTCTCTTCTTTGGCGACTTCTTCGTGGGTTTTCTTTCTTACGGCGGGCATTTCGCCCGGCATATTTCCATTACCTGATCTTCCATCTTATTGTCAATCGTTCCATACATTTCGCCCGACATAATCTTTACGAATGTGCGTTTCGCCGTGTCGCGGAACGGTATAAGCAATTTCTGCGCGAAATCAGCGTAGGCGGACTGCATTCCGTCGTTGCCGTTGAAATATTCGGTCAACAGCCTTATCACGTCTTCCTTTTTCGCGTCGATTTCCATAAGCAGCAAAAAGCAGAACGCAAGCAGGTCTTCGTCTTTTTGCGGCAAAGCGACTCCGCCGTCGACGAAGCACACGCTTTTTGCCGCCGCGTAATCGAAGCCGTCGGTAACGTATTCGAAAGTTTCGTATAAAAGCCTCGACTGCGCAACCGCTTTAAGCACCGCCCCGACCTTGCTGTCGGCGAGAATATATTTAGAATTTATCAGATCGTCGGTCGCGCCGAGAAAAATTTCGAGCGAGCGTTCGCGTGTAAGCATAAAAAATCCTCCCACCGCCCGTCGAGTATACAAATTGCGGTATCGCGAGCGGTTCGTTTAGGGCAATTATAACATATCTTAAAAAATATGACAATAACTTTTGAGAAAACTATTGATTTTTTTTTGCAAATTATGTATAATGTATACAGTCTGCATTTCGGCGTGGATTTTACGTACGGAACGCATAAGACAGGAGGAAAAAATTTATGAAATCGGTACAAATTTCTCTTCAGATGGCAAGCCAGGTTAAAAAATTCGTTTCTATCGTACAGAAGTATTCTTACGAAATAGATCTTCGCAGCGACAGATACGTCGTTGACGCCAAATCCATTCTCGGCATTTTCTCGCTCGACCTCGCTAAACCCCTTACGGTTGAAATTCACAGCGACAAGTGCGACGATCTCGTTGCCGAACTTAAAGAATTCGCGGCTTAACAGGCGGCGTTCGGTTTGTTAAAGCCGAATAATCGTTTTTTACGGAGGAAGCGCCATGCAGGTCAAAGGCGACGCTTTGGTGAACAAGTTAATATTGCTGTTCGTCTTTGACAAAATGGAAGTTCCTTTGTCCGAGAACACCGTTCTCGACATGTGCTGCGGGGCGAACGCCTGGATATCGTATATGGACTGCAAGCCCCTGCTCGGCACGCTTTTGGACCACAGTTTTATCTACAACGTATCGCAGCAAGGCGACGAACCGTTATACGGCATTACGCCCGACGGCAGAGTATGCCTTGCGGACTTTTACGTACAGATTCCGTCTTCGCTTCGCGAAGAAATTTCGTCGTTCGTAAAAAACAATCGCTTAAAATATCGCAAAAATCAACAGTGCGTAGCCGACTACTATATGAACAGAGACGGCACCTATACGGTATACCTTAAAATTTTAGAGCCTTCTCAACCGCTGCTCGAACTCAAACTCGTAGTTCCCGACAGGCAGACCGCGAAAAGTATCTATAAAAAATGGGCGGAAAAGGCAGGCAACGTCTACGCGACGGTATACGACTGTTTAGTAGATTAAAGGAGAATAACAATGCAAACCTATCTTACGAAAGGTACTTGCTCCCGTCAGATACTCTTTGACGTTACCGAAAACGACGAAGTGGTCAACGTTAAATTTATCGGCGGTTGCAGCGGTAACCTTCAAGGGATTTCTCGTCTTGTCCAGGGCAAAAAAATAGACGAGGTGATTTCGCTTTTATCGGGAATCAAATGCAGGTCGAACACCTCCTGCCCCGACCAACTTGCAAACGCTCTTCGCGAATACAAGGCTAAAAAAGAGAGCGAGCAACAACCACAACAACAAAACTAAAAGGCGTTTAACACGCGGGTCGGCGGAAAA
>USOJ01000262.1 GCA_900556195.1 uncultured Eubacteriales bacterium | reverse complement strand
TCTATATACGAATACTCCGCTTATATCCGAACCATCAAATATTTTTACGTTTTTATTCATAGTAAATTTATATTTTTAATAAATATTAAATATGCCGAATTAAAACGATTCAAGCCTCGGCATACGGTGAGGTGAACAAAATTAAAAATATATTCAAGACGGTCGCGTACGTTACCGCGTTTTCTTTCGCGGAGAGATTTCTCGGATTTATATATCGCATATTTTTATCGAGAAAATTAGGCGCGGAAGGTTTAGGCATTTACCAGATTTCCCTTTCGGTTTTAGGTTTATTTATGACGATAACGTCGTCGGGAATACCTATCACCGTTTCAAGACTGATAACCAAAACGCGAGCAGAAACGGGTAAAAACGTTACGAGCGAAGCGGTAACGGCAGGAATATTATTGACGATAGCAATCGCCGCCCCGCTGACCTTATTGTCGCTTTTCGACAACGGCGTACTTAATTTATTGTTTTCGGACGACAGATGCAAAGTTATCTTACGGATAATGATTCCCGGGCTGATTTTTACGTCCGTATACGCCGTACTTCGCGGCTCTTTTTGGGGTAATTCGAGATTTTTAACGTACAGCGTAATAGAATTTGCCGAAGAATTCGTAATGACGATCGTCGGGATTATTCTCGTAAACCTTACGACCGATATGATGACGGGGGTAAAATTTGCGGGCGTCGCAGTACTCGTTTCTTATCTGTTTTCGTTTACGGCGGCTTCAATCGCGTTTTTAATTCGCGGCGGAAGAATAAAAAAACCGAAAAATCAATTAAAACCTTTAATAGTATCGTCCGTACCCGTAACTTCGATGCGCACGGCAACTTCGCTTATATCCACCCTTATAGCCGTACTCTTGCCCGCAAGACTTATATATTACGGAATGGGATCTTCGGCGGCGATAGGCGAATTCGGGAAAATATTCGGCATGGCGTTTCCGCTCGTTTCGATGCCGTCAACCATTATCGGTTCGCTCGCCGTAGTTTTAGTACCCGAACTTTCGTCAAATTATTACTCTGCAAAGTACACTACACTAAAAAACAACGTAGAAAAAGCAATAAAATTTTCCGTCTTCGCCGCCTGTCTTATAATTCCGATTTTTTTGAGTTTGGGGCGCGAAATAGGCGTGTTTTTGTATAACGACGAAATAGCGGGAAGTTACGTAGTCAAAGCCGCGGCTATGACTCTGCCGCTCAGTCTTACGATAATTTCGACGAGTATGTTAAACTCTTTGAACAAAGAGAAAACGACGCTTTTATTTTACCTTTCGGGCGCGTCGTTAATGCTCTTATGTATATATTTTCTACCTAAATATTTAGGCGTAAATTCGCTTATAGTGGGCATGGCGATAAGTTACGTCGTTTCAAGCGTGGCGAACGTAATTTTGCTTTACAAAGTGTCGCCCGTAAAGCCGAAAATACTCGCCTATATTTCGGTTTCATGCTTATTTATAATTCCGTCGACCCTTCTCGGGCTATCGGCTAAAAACTTATTGTTCGCCCGTCTGCCCCACGCAGTCGCTCTTATCGTTTGCGTCGTTGCCGTCGGATTGTTTCAACTCGGCTTGTTCTACGTTTTCGGCATGACCGATTTCAAGGCGGAAAATCACAAATACGGTCGCAGCCCCTTCACCGAAAAAAGAAGTGGCAAAAACACGAAAATTAAAGCGTAATTGAACAGACTATTCAGAATTTGAAGTTTGAAAAACATTCTATACGCAACGTAAGCAAAAAAAGTTGCATTTCCGCCGAAACGAGTAGTAAAATAGTTCATTACCGTAGGCGAAAATCCCTTTGACTTATTAAAGAAATAAAACCCCGTACTGTTGATTCCTATCGTACAGATTAAAAACGAAAGAATGCAAAAAATCAATATTCTGATAACTACAACTTTAGGTTTTTTTTCGGAAACGTTACCTAAAATAAAACCTGCCAACAAAGCAAAAAATCCCGTAGATAAGCCAACCCACGGCATATAAATCAGCCCCGAAGAATTTATAAAGTAACCTATCACGTCGCCTAAAAAACAAGCGAAAAATCCGAGAATCGGGCCTAAAAATACGCCTGTTATCGTCGAAAAGAAAATAGTAAACGAATATTGATTATCTAAAAATTTGAATTCTAAAAAAGAATTTGATACAACCGACAATGCTGTAAGTATCGCAACGTATGCG
>USOJ01000261.1 GCA_900556195.1 uncultured Eubacteriales bacterium | reverse complement strand
TAATTTTACAACTTTACGAGCAGACTGCAGGCAGTACGCTTTATTACGGGCGTTCGAGAGCCGAAGTCGCTCCCGCGTACGTTAAAAAGACCTTCAAAAACCCCGAAAAATATCTTAAAATCTATCGCGAAGCGCAGGCGAAAGCCGATAAAACCGCCGCTTTGATCGAAGAATTGGGCGATAACGCTACTTTTTATCAGATTCAGGATAATAACCTTGCGCAGGCTGCGGCGAAATCGGCTTTGATGAACGTAGCCAAGATTTTGGGCGGACTTATTTCGCTTCCGACTGCCGAAATGAAAGAAGGCGCGAACATTCTTCTTCGTCAGCACTACGTTTTGGTCAAAATCGAAAAAATCAACTCTAAAATCAAGTCGGTCGAAAACAGCATAGACTTAAAGTTGAATAAACTTTCTACCGACGAAAACGAGCGTACCGAAGAGAAGACCGAAAAGGACGAAAAGAGAATCGCCGCGATAAACGCGTCGATAGAACGCCTTAAACAGAAATGCCGCGATTATAAAAAACAAATCGAGGCGTTGCGCGTAATCGAAGCGGAAAGACAGGCGGAAATCGACGCTATCCGTTCGGCTCATAAAGACGAAGAAGAATTTCGGAAGTACGAAGCCATGTTCGACAGCGGTATCGACCTCGCAAGGCTCAAATACAACGAAATCAGACGACTTCGCAAAGATATTCAGATAGTCTTTCAGGACCCGTATTCTTCGCTCGACCCCCGTATGACGATAGGGCAGACGATAGAAGAAGGCTTGGTTACGCATAAGTATTACAAGCACGGCTCTAAAAAAATGAAGGAGTATATCCTTAAAGTCATGAACGACTGCGGCTTGCAGGACTATATGTTGCACCGTTATCCGCACCAGTTTTCGGGCGGTCAAAGGCAAAGGGTGTGCATTGCCCGCGCCTTGGCGGTCAAGCCTAAATTCGTCGTTTGCGACGAGTGCGTTTCCGCTCTCGACGTGTCCATTCAGTCGCAGATAATCAACCTTTTGCAGGAACTCAAAGAGCGTGAAAACCTTACGTACCTCTTCATTTCGCACGATTTGTCCGTCGTAAGATACATTTCCGACCGTATAGGCGTTATGTATCTCGGCAACCTCGTAGAACTTGCGGACAGCGAAACGATCTTCAAAGATCCGCGCCACCCGTATACGGTCGCGTTGTTGAGTTCTATTCCGACTACCGATCCCGACGACCTTAATAAGGAGCGTATTATTCTCGAAGGCAATATTCCGAGTCCTATACGTCCTCCCGAAGGCTGTAAATTCCATACCCGTTGCTTTATGGCGTGCGACAAATGTAAACGCGTGCCGCCGCCGCTGACAGAAGTGGAACCCGGGCATTTCGTCGCTTGTCATTTCCTTGACAGAAAACTCGACGAAAACGGAAATTATCTGTTCGAACTCCCGAAAATGGAAAAGAAATCTTCCAAACTCGCCGATTTACCGAGCGAAGAAGAAAAATAACGAGGTATAAGCATGTTTTGGCGAAAAAGACTTAAAAATTTAGACGAAACGGATGAAAATAAACTTAAAAACGATATCGACAGGGCAGGCGGACTTGAAAAAGGCGACCTTAAAGCGATGATAATCGCGGCTCTTACGACTATCGTACCCGTTTGTCTGCTCGTTTTGCTCGTCATAAGCCTGCTTGCCATGTGGATTTTCGGCGTATTCGGTTAAGATTTTAATTTGCTCACACTTATTATATATTATTTCTCCTAAATTCCCTTCGGTGTAACAGCCGAGGGGAATTTACGTTAAATTCAACGCGTTCAAAACTGCGAATTATTCCTATTATTAAAAAACACTTGCCAAAATCGAACGAATATTGTATAATCCCGCCATAATGGATAATAACACGCTTTTAACCGAAGTAAATTCGGACAATTTAACCGCTGCAACTAACCCCAACGCCATGCCTATGGTTGCGCTTCGCGGAAAAGTCATTCTTCCGTCCGTAACGACCACTTTCGACGTGGGCAGAGAAAAATCCCTGCGCGCGCTCGACGCCGCGCTGTTCACCATTTTCTCGATCAACGGCGAACGCTGCACCGCCGGTTCGCGCATTTTCATTCAGCAGAGTATTTATCCGGAGTTCGTCAAACGCTTCGCCGAGCGCGCCAACCGCCTGCGCGTGGGCGATCCGACCGATCCGAATACCCAGGT
>USOJ01000260.1 GCA_900556195.1 uncultured Eubacteriales bacterium | reverse complement strand
GGTTCGGATCGACGGGGTCTGTTCCGCCCGTCTTTTCGTACACGGCGATAACCGTTCTGTCGCCGCCGTTTAAGTTATAATCTTTCCACTTACCCGTGTAACCTTCTTTCTCGGGAACTTTCGGCTCCGTAATATTCTTGTTTTCTACGGTATAAGTCTGCGTGTCAACTGTTTTGCCGTCGGCTTTGAAGGTAACCGTATACGCAATAGCCGTATACTTCGCGTTTACTACCTGCGTCTGACTGTTTTCGAGTTTGAAATTTTCCCAAACGCCGTCGTAATATTTTTTGTTCGGCACGGCAGGAATCAAACTTTCTTTACTCTCGCCGTCGGCGTAAGTTACGATTATATCGTCCTCCGTTCCGCTTCTGAAAATTATTTTATAAAGAGTAACTTCGGATTCTTTAGTAACCGTATAAGTGATCGTCTTTTGAGTTTCGTTGCCGCCGTTGTCGGTCGCGGTAATAACGCAGGTATGCTTTCCGACGGTAAGTCTGCCCTTGCCGTCAAGCGCGCCCTTAGACCATTTAAGGCTTACGTTTACTCTGCCCGAATTGTCCGTAACCGTATAATCTTCTATCGGGTACGTTCCTACGTTGGCATTTATATCGTCCGCCTTTACGGTGATTATCGGCGGAGTATCGTCGCCGGTCGATTTTTTAGTAACCGAAACTTCGTCTATATACATAGTGGTAGCGGCTTCCGACCTTAAAGCCAACGCGAATTTACCGAGCGTTCCGCCGCTTAAATTGCAAAGAGCGTCAATTTCGGAAGCGGTAAGCGTAATCGTTATCCATTGGTCTTTGGTAGCGGTTACGTTACTGCGAAGTACCCAGCCGTCGGGTTTGGGTATTCTTACTTCGGGGTGCTTCGCGTTATCTTTCGCCGTAGAGCAAACGTAAACCCTGAAAGATATGCCCTCGATTTTGCTTCTCGTCAACTTTTGCGCCGAAAAGTCGAGAACGATATCCATCTGATAGGTATCCGTAGTCATTTTCAGCACGCTGCCCGTATACCCTGCCGGTACGTTGTCGGCAGCCGCTTCTTCCGCGGTCATCTCCGTAACGGTCGAACCCTCGTAAACGTTTACGCCATCTATCTTTTTGCCGGTATATCCGAAGTTTCCGTCGGCGAAAATCGGCAAAGGCAGCGTATCGGGAATTTCGGGCGTTTCGGGAACGCTCGGAACGTATTCGGAAATTTGTGTTTTACCCGTCAAAATATCCCTTACGGAATCCAACTCTGCCTGCGTAACGCCTATCGACAAAAGGAAATTACAAGCCTTGTCCTTAAACGTTTCGCCGTTTTTGCTTTCAATAAAATTACAAAGTTTGTCTATCGCGCTTGTCTTTATATGCGGGTTATTTGCCGCCGCCGTCGAAAGCCACGACAACTCGTATTCTTTGACTATATCGTATCTCGACACTCCGCTTACGGCGTAAAGCATAGCCGCGAGAGTCCCCGTTCTGTCGCGCCCCAGCGAACAGTGGAAGCCTATCGGATAATTATTCGGGTCTGCGCATGCCTTAAATTCTTTTACGAACTCATTAACGTAACTTTCAGCGCCGTTAAGTCCGCATTGAACACCGCCGTTCGTTTCGTCTACGTAATAAGGCGCGTTATAGTTAAGCCTTTGCACGTTATCGCCGAGCGGAGAAACCGTACTGCTTTCGCCGCGAAGGTCTATATCGGTTTTTACGCCGAGCCTTTTAATCTGTTCTTTGCCCTTTTCGGTAATCGAATCGAAATGCGCCGAACGGTAAATTATTCCGTATTTTATAGTTTTCCCGTCGGTCGTTGTAAGTCCGCCGAGATCGCGCATATTTTGTACGCCGCTTATATCCATCGTTCTGACGTACGCCGTCGGGGTAAACGTGTAAACGTTTGAAAACTTCTGCGCGCCGCCGTTATCGGTTACCTTGACTTTCCAGTAATGCTCGCGGTTGGGTATTATATTATCGATAGTAAGGCTCGTTTCGGTTGTAAGATATTTTTCGGCGTTGACGAAGTGTTTTTCGTCCGACAAATAGACCTGATAATACTTGCCGTTATCGCACGTCCATTTAAGCGTTACGGGCGTGGCGAGATATTCGTCGCAACCGTAAAATTTTTGTTACTGCCGTAATTCGGCTCGTAACCTTCGTAAAATTCGTTTATCTTTTTATTGTCGACCGAAAACGATTTTGCGTTT
>USOJ01000259.1 GCA_900556195.1 uncultured Eubacteriales bacterium | reverse complement strand
TTACGTCGGATATACCGCCGCCGATATTCTCGTTTTTCCTCTCGTCGAGTTTAAGACCCATATATTCCATATCCTTGCAGATATGTTCTCTTATCAGGTGATCGTGTTCGCCGATACCCGCGGTAAATACGACGCAGTCTACCCCGCCGAGCGCGGCTGCATAAGCGCCGAGATACTTTTTACAACTATACTCGAACACTTCGAGGGCAAGCGCGGCTCTGTGATTGCCGCCGCTAGCCGCGGCAGTCAAATCTCTGAAATCGGAAGACACCCCGCTAAGACCCATAACGCCCGACTTCTTATTGAGATAAGTCATCGTCTGCGCCAAAGTCATATTATATTTATTCGCCAAAAACTCAACGATAGCGGGATCGAGGTCTCCCGATCTCGTTCCCATCGGAACGCCGCCGAGCGGAGTGAAACTCATGGACGTATCCATACTCTTACCGCCCTTAACCGCAGAAATAGACGAGCCGTTGCCGAGGGGCATAGTGATAACCTTAAAATTCGGGTCGTTTTCTCTGCCGAGATACTTAGCCGCTTCTGCGGAAACGAATCTGTGACTCGTCCCGTGGAAACCGTATCTTCTTATCTTATAGTCGGTATACGCTTCGTACGGAATACCGTAAATATAAGCCTTTTCAGGCATAGTGTGGTGGAAAGCCGTATCGAAAACGCCTACCATGGGAACGTCCGGCATTATAGCCTGACAAGCCTTTACGCCGATAATGTTCGCGGGTTGATGAAGAGGAGCGAGTTCGGAAAGACTTTCGATAGTCTTCATAACGTCATCGGTTAAAAGCACGGAATCGTTGAAGACTTCGCCGCTGTGTACTATTCTGTGTCCTACTGCGTCTATTTCTTTCATCGACTTAATCGCGCCGTGTTCTTTGTCTACCAACGCGTCGAGAACGACCTTAATTGCTTCTTTATGCGTCGGCATGGCGGCGTTTATAACCGTTTCTTTGCCGTTCGCTTTATGTTTACAAAAAGATCCGTCAAGACCTATCCTTTCGCAACCGCCCTTTGCGATTGCCTTTTCGGTCGCCATATCGATAAGTTGATATTTAAGCGACGAACTGCCTGCGTTTATAACGAGAATTTTCATATTTTACACCCCTTAACGGTTAAATTTGAGTCTGAAGAGCGGTTATAGCGACCGCCGCGACGACGTCTTCGGTATGGCAACCTCTCGAAAGATCGTTGATAGGTTTAGCAAGTCCTTGGCAAAGCGGACCGACCGCCTGGAAACCTCCGAGTCTTTCCGTATTTTTATAGTTCGTATTACCCGCGTCGAGATCGGGGAAAATAAGAACGTTTGCGTGTCCGGCGACCTTACTGCCGGGAGCCTTACTCGCGCCTACTTCCGGGACGATAGCCGCGTCGAATTGAAGTTCGCCGTCTGCCAAAGCGTCGGGTTCGATTTCGTGGAATTTTTCTACCGCAGCGACTACTTTGTCTACGTCGGCGTGCTTTGCCGAGCCTTTGGTCGAATGCGAAAGGAACGCTATTCTCGGTTCAATCCCGGCGATTGCCTTCGCGCTTTTAGCGGAAGATTGGGCAATATACGCAAGTTGTTCGGACGTTGGGTTCTGATTAAGACCGGCGTCGGCGTATATATAGCAACCGTCTTCGCAGTATTTGTTTCCGCATTCGGGCGCAATCATTAAAAAGTACGCAGAAACGATAGGAGTACCTTTTGCGGTTTTGATAACCTGCAAACCGGGGCGAAGAGTATTCGCCGTGGAATGGCACGCGCCGGAAACCATACCGTCTACGTCGCCCGCTTTAAGCATAAGCGCGCCGAACATGGTATAGTCTTTTTTAATCGTTTCGTGAGCGAGTTCTTTCGTCATGCCCTTTTCTTTGCGAAGTTCGTAAAGAAGGTCGGCGTAAGCCTCGGCTTTTTCGTACGTAAGCGGATCGATTATCGTAACGCCGGACAAATCCACGTCGGGGTTATCGGCTTTGATTTCGGCTTCGTTGCCGAGCAGCACTATTTTGGCGATTCCTTCTTTTACGGAATCGGAAGCGGCTTTTACGACACGTTTGTCTTCGCCTTCGGGAAGAACTATCGTCTTACCGAGCGCGGCGGCTCTTTTTTTGATTTCGTCTAAAACTTTTGACATAACGCTCCTTTCATAGCGGACGAGGCTTTCAAACGCTTGAAATTTTTCGCCCGTTAGTATAAAAT
>USOJ01000258.1 GCA_900556195.1 uncultured Eubacteriales bacterium | reverse complement strand
ACTCGAAAAATACGCCGGCGTAAAATACGCGAACTATATCGCGGGTTGCGCTCTTATATGGAAAAACGCGGGGCATAAATTACTCGGCTGCGATATGTTGCAGGACTGCAAAGTGCCTTTCGGCAGCGGACTTTCGTCCAGCGCGGCGATAGAAGTGTCTACGCTTGCCGCTTTCGCGACGATAGCCGGCGAAAAAATCGACAAAAAAGAAATTGCTTTGCTCGCGCAGAAAGCCGAACGGGAATACGCGAAGGTCAATTGCGGAATTATGGATCAGTACGCTTCGGCAAACGGTCTTAAAGACCACGCGCTGCTTCTGGACTGCAAAAAAATCGAGCACGAATACGTGCCTTTCGATTTGGGCGGATATACGCTGGTGATAGCGAATTGCAATAAACCGCATAATCTCGTCGAAAGTAAATATAACGAACGCCGCGCCGAAACGGAAGAGGCTCTTGCCGGATTAAAAACCGTATTAAAAGTAGACTGCCTTGCCGAAGTTTCTCCCGAACAGTTTGAAAAATATAAATACTTGCTCGGCGAAAAAGTCGCCGATAGAGCGGAACACGTTATATACGAGTGCGCGAGGGTAAACGAAGCGGTCGACGCGATGAAAAAGGGCGATACGGAAACTCTCGGAAAATTACTTAACGAATCTCACGCTTCGCTTAAAAACAAATACGAAGTTACGGGCAAAGAACTCGATTGTCTGGCAGAAACGGCGCAGAGTTTTCCGGGTTGCGTCGGCAGTCGTATGACGGGCGCGGGCTTCGGCGGCTGTACCGTATCGATCGTCGATAAAAACGCGGTGAAGGACTTTGAGAAATTCGTCGGCGAAAAATACGAAAAGACTATCGGCTATCCGGCTACGTTTTACGAAGCGTCGATCGACGACGGAATTACGATAGAAAAAATTTAATTGAGAATATATTATGTTGAAAGCGGTTTTATTCGATCTGGACGGAACGTTGATTCCGATGAATGAAAAACAGTTCACAGAATACTATTTCGGACTTTTGTTAAAGCGGTTTGTTCCGCTCGGGTACGATAAAGACGACCTCGTAAAAACGGTCTGGAACGGTACGGGCGCAATGCTTAAAAACGACGGCAAAGAGACTAACGAAACGGTGTTCTGGCGTGTGTTTACCGACAGATACGGTAGAGATAAATCGGTAGATAAGGCGGTTTTCGACGATTTTTACGTTACCGACTTCAAAAAAGCGAAAGTTATGTGCGGCGAAAACCCCGACGCGAGAAAGATTATAGATTACGTCAAATCGAAAGGTCTTAAAGTTATTCTGGCTTCGAACCCCGTTTTTCCGATATGCGGCTTGCTGACGAGGGCTGGCTTTACGGGGCTTAATAAAGACGATTTCGATTACGTAACGGGTTACGAAAATTCGCATTACGCGAAACCTAACCCGAAGTATCTCGAAGAAATACTTAAAGTAAACGGACTTGAAAAGGACGAAGTTTTATATTTCGGCAACAGCGAAACGGACGATATCGCGCCCGCGAAAGCCGTCGGAGTAAATTATTTTCACGTTACCGATAAATGCCTTAAACTATCCGACGTAACGTCGATTATAAAATAAACATAATAATGTTCAATTTCACTATCAATATAGGATAAATCGAAAAAAATTTCCTTAGGATAACTTCACACGTAAAAAAAGAACCAGAGATGCACTCTGATTCTTTAGATGCTTCGTTAGAATTAAGCTTCTGCTTCCTGACGGTTTAGCCAGTCCAGAGCTTCTCTGGACTCCGGCGAAACCTCGTTTCCCTGCTCCTTCAGATGTTCCAGCGTCATTTCCAGCCCCAGCTTCAGCGCCGCGGTCAGATTGGAAAACGCCAGCTCCCGAAGCTCTTCCACGCCGGGAAAGCTCCGGTTCGGCTCCATATAGTCTGCCACATAAATGATGGTTTCCAGCAGATTCATGTCCGCTTTTCCCGTGGTGTGGCTGCGGATGGCGGAGACCACCGCTTCATTTTCCCCGAAAATCCGCTCCGCCACCATGGAACCGGTGAGTGCGTGGAGGGTTCGGGGGTATTTTCTGGAAAATTCGCCTAATATTTTACCATATTCGGCACAGACTGTCAACTGCAGCGGCCCGTCCAGCGCCTTGGTAATATCGTGGAGAATGCCCGCCCGGGCGGCGTCGGTCACGTCCGCACCCCAGCGTTTGGCCAGCGCCAC
>USOJ01000257.1 GCA_900556195.1 uncultured Eubacteriales bacterium | reverse complement strand
CTTAAAGATTTTCCTTCGCTGTGGTTGTCGGAGGGATAAAGAACTTTGGAAATAAGTTCGGCTTCGTTATCTTCCTGCATACAACGGACGTAATCGCCTTCCGAAAAGGAGCGCATATCAAAGTTTCTGACGCTTCTCGCCGCCCATAATCTGAGTACCGAAACGGCTTCGCTGTCTTTACCCGAAATCATCATATCGTAAGGCATAGCCTCGACTTCCTGACAATCAACCTGTTTGATTTTAAGCCCATGATCCGTCCATTCTTCAACGACCTTTCCGTCAAATTTAACGTGTACCATAAGGTCGGAGCGTTGAGTGAGCCACACTTCTCCACCGGGTAACCAGACGTCGGGAAGTTCGGTTTGCCAGCCGTCGACTATTTTCTGTTTGAATAATCCGTATTCGTAACGTATCGAGTAACCCATAGCCGGATAATCCTGAGTAGCAAGCGCGTCCATAAAGCAGGCGGCAAGTCTTCCGAGTCCTCCGTTTCCAAGTCCTGCGTCGGGTTCGAGTTCGTATAAATCTTCGAGAGTCGTACCCGTACCTTTCAACGCTTTCGACAACTGTTCTTTGATTCCGAGATTATAGACGTTGTTTTTAAGCGATCTTCCGAGTAAAAATTCCATACAGAGATAATATACTCTTTTAGCGCGTTTCGCTTTCATTTTATAGTGATAAGCATTACGTTTTTCCAAAAGAATATCCCTTACGGTCATAACGGCCGCCTTATAAAGTTGTTCGGGAGTCGCTTCTTTGAGGGAAACTCCGAAATATCGCGATAATTTACCCGTCAAAGCGTCTTTAATCTCTTTAGGAGTTATTTCATCCGTCGTATTCATTCTGTAATTTTACTCCTTTTGCTTATACGTTCATATAAGCATGTTATTGTATAATCTCTCGTATTCCCCCGCCGAACGCTTCCAACTGAAATCGGAAGTCATTGCGTTTTTCATTATGTCAAGCCATTCGCTCTTGTCTGAATAAGTGTAAATCGCGTCTTTCAAGACGAATAACATTTCGTGCGCATTGTAAGAACGGAATATAAAACCGTTTCCTCCGACGCGGCTTTCGGTGTTATGCGGAATTATACTGTCCGCCAGACCGCCCGTAGCCCTTACGACGGGCACCGCGCCGTATCTGCACGCAATCATCTGCGACAATCCGCAGGGTTCCTGCTTGCTCGGCATTAAGAAAATATCCGCTCCGGAATATATTTTGATCGAAAGATCTCTGTTATATGCTATGATTGCACGACATTTACCGCTATAACGCTCGGCAACGTATCTGAAATAATCTTCGTATTCGCCGTCGCCTTTACCTAATATTACTACCTGAACGTTTTCCGAAAGCAATTCTTCGAATACGCACTTAATAAGGTCTAACCCCTTCGCGGGAACAAGCCTTGAAATTATAGCGATTATCGGAACGTCACTCTTTACCGGCAAAGCGAGCATCTTCTGTAATTCTTCCTTACAAATCGCCTTACCCGATAAATCATCGGCGCTATATTTGGCAAAGATCTTGTCGTCGTTTTCGGGATTATATAAAACATCGTCTATACCGTTCAAAATACCCGAAAGTTTATATTCGTTCGCCGTGGTCATATATTCGAGCCCGTGAGCGAAAAACGGATTTTTTATCTCGCCGGCATAAGTTCTGCTGACCGTAGAAAATCTTTCGGCAAGTTGAATCGCGCCTTTCATAAGATTAATGCAACCGTCGTAATCGACTATCTGTCTGCAACTTTCCGGAAGGCCGAACAGATCCTGTAAAAGTTCGTGTCCGTATTTGCCCTGATATTCGATATTGTGTATCGTAAACAACGCGCGAACCGACGAAAAGCCTTTGATTTCGGAATATATGGTTTTAAGATATATAACCGAAAGCGCGGACTGCCAATCGTGGCAATGCAAAACGCTCGGATAGTAGTCCGTATACCTCATCGCTTCAAGTACCGCGCGAGAAAAGAAAGCAAACCTCTCTCCGTCGTCGAAATACCCGTACAGATTATCTCTCTTAAAATAATATTCGTTATCTATGAAGTAGAAAGTTACGCCTTCGTATTTAAGGCTGAATAAACCGCAGTATTGATTTCTCCATGCGACCGGAACGTTGAAATTGCCCTCGAAACGCATCATTGCCCGGTAGGCGGGCGAAATCGAACCGTATAACGGAATTACTACCCTTACGTCGTAATTGCC
>USOJ01000256.1 GCA_900556195.1 uncultured Eubacteriales bacterium | reverse complement strand
GAATTCGGTACGGCAGGCATGCGCGGAATTATCGGCTACGGTACGAACAAAATGAACGTTTATACCGTTCGCCGCGCCACGCAGGGCTTGGCGGAACTTATAAAATCGAAAGGCTACTCCGCCATGAAAAAAGGCGTGGCTATTTCTTACGATACGCGGAACAAAAGCGAACTCTTCGCGCGTACCGCCGCGGGCGTTCTTTTGTATAACGATATAAAGGTATATATCTATCCCGAACCCCGCCCCGTACCCATGCTTTCTTACGCGGTCAGAAAATTCAACTGCGCCGCCGGCATAATGATTACGGCAAGCCACAACCCGAAAGAATATAACGGCTACAAAGTTTACGGCGCGGACGGAGCGCAGATGAGCCCGGAAGACACCGCCGAAACGGTAAAATATATTTCTGCCATCACCGATTATTTTTCGATTAAAGAGGTAGAAGTAAAAGAGATTAAAAAGAGCGGCAGCCCCGCGTCGCTCGTCGTTATCGACAAGCGTATGCAAAAGAGTTATTACGACGAACTCGTAAAACTAACCCTTTCCAAAAAAGCCGTAAAAGAAGTGGGCAAAAAAATTAAAATAGTCTACACTCCCGTTCACGGAAGCGGTTACGTCCCGGTAACGACTATACTTAAACGACTTAAAATAAGAGTTTCGGTAGTCGAAGAGCAAGTCGCGCCCGACCCGAATTTCTCGACGGTCGAAGTACCCAACCCCGAATTTAAGGAAACGCTTAAAATGGGCATCGCGCTTGCCGACAAGATTAAAGCGGACGTCGTATTCGGCACCGACCCCGATTGCGACAGACTCGGCGTGGCGATAAGAAACGACGAAGGCGAATTTCTCGCGCTTACGGGCAATCAGACGGGCGTTCTTCTTCTCGATTATATTTTATTAAGGCTGAAAGCCGAGAACAAACTCCCGGCAAACGGCGTGGTCGTCAAGAGTTTCGTTTCGACGGGCATGGCTCAACTCGTGTGCGCGAATTACGGCGTGGAACTCGTAGAAACTCCCGTCGGATTCAAGTTCATCGGCGAAAAAATCAAACAGTACGAGGCTGACGGCTCGCACTCGTTTATATTCGGTTTCGAAGAAAGTTGCGGATACCTTCGCGGAACTCACGCGAGAGATAAAGACGCAGTCGTCGCAAGCATGCTTTTTGCCGAAATGGTATGCTATTATCAGAGCGTAGGCAAGAGCGTTTACGGCAGACTTAAAGAACTCTACGAAAAATACGGTTTCGTCGCCGACGTTACGGATAGTATAAAGTATTCGGGGCTTAACGCAATGGCGGAAATGAACGCCGCCGTCGGAAAGTTAAGAGAAAAAACGGTTACGAGCGTAGGAATATACACCGTAAGCGGAGTCCGCGATTATCTTACCGGCGTAAGGACGTCGGACGGACAGACGCAGAAAATGTCTATAAGCGGCGTCAACTGCCTTTATTACGAACTTTTAAGCGGCGGCTTTATATGCCTCAGACCGAGCGGAACCGAACCGAAACTCAAAATCTATTATTCGGTCAAAGCCAAAGACAAAGCGCACGCCGACAAGGCGATAGAAGAACTCCGCGCCAACTTTACCTCCCTACTGAAAGAATAACGGCAACGATACCGGGCGATTTGCCGTAAGCCAAGGATAAGTTTATGTTATATAAAATGCGAGAAGAAGAATTCGCAACGGTTTACAAGATTATGTCCGAGTCGTTCCCGGTCGACGAGCGTCGTACGTTTGACGAGCAGATCGGGCTGCTGACGAATCCGCTATTTGAAATTCTTGTCTGGAAGGACGGGGATTTGGGCGACGTTAAGGGCTTTATTTCGACTTACCGGCTGGAAGGATTTTGTTTCGTAGAGCATTTTGCCGTAAGCGAAAAGTACCGCAACGAGGGAATAGGACGCTCCGTACTGAAAAAATTGCTCGAAGAGCAGGAAAAAGTTTGTCTGGAAGTCGAGCCGCCGGAAACGGAACAGGCAAGGCGCCGGATCGAATTTTATCGCAGAAACGGTTTCTATACGAACGAATATCCGTATATACAGCCGCCTATTTCCAAGGGTACGAAACCCCTTCCGCTTATAATAATGACTACCGGCGGCGTAATTGACGAGCGCGAATTTCTCCGCATAAAAAACGAATTATACGGTAAAGTATACCAGGCAAAAATAATATGAACCTTGCCAAAACGCCGCTATTTCCGTGCTT
>USOJ01000255.1 GCA_900556195.1 uncultured Eubacteriales bacterium | reverse complement strand
TCGACGATCAGGTTCTTCGCGAACTTGCCGAAAGACTTAATTATCTTCGTAACGTCGAAAAGAGAAAAAACGAGGTGTCTTCTTCGATTACGGAGCAGGGCAAAATGACCGACGAGATAGCGTCGGCGATAGCTGCCGCCGAAACTCTTACCGAGGTCGAAGATATATACAGACCCTATAAACAAAAGAGAAAAACGAGAGCGACCGTTGCGGTCGCGAAGGGGCTCGAATCGCTTGCCGATATTTTGCTTGCTCAAAACGTAACGAGCGGAACCGTCGAAGATATCGCAAAACCTTTCGTCGTGAAAGAAAAAGGCGTAGAAAGCGTTAAGGACGCTATCGCCGGCGCGGAAGATATTATAGCCGAAAGAGTGTCCGACGATGCCGAACTCCGTAAAAAATTACGCAGAATTTATCTTAAAAACGGCGAGATCGTTACTAAACTTACCAAAACCGAAGACGACGCCGCAAAAACGTACGAGATGTATGCGGATTATTCCGAAAGCGTTGCCGAGATTAAACCGCACAGAATTCTTGCGATAAACAGGGGCGAGTCCGAAGGTTATCTCAAGGTTAAAGTCTTGATAGACGACGCTTTCGCCGTTCGGGTTTGCGAAGCGTTTTTCGTGAAAAACGAAAGCGTTACGACCGCTAACGTAAAGAATGCGGTTGCCGACGCGTATAAAAGGCTTATTCAGCCGTCAATCGAAAGGGAAATAAGAGGTTTGCTTACCGAAAACGCGCAGGAACAGGCAATCAAGATGTTTGACGTAAATCTTCGTCCGCTTTTGATGCAGCCGCCCGTGAAAGATAAAGTTACTATGGGCTTCGATCCCGCGTACAGAACGGGCTGCAAGATTGCGGTGGTGGACGGAACGGGTAAAGTACTTGCTACTACCGTAGTTTATCCCACTCCTCCGCAAAATAAAAAAGAGGCTGCGAAAGCCGAACTTAAAGAACTTATAGATAAATATCACGTCGACGTAATCTCAATCGGCAACGGAACGGCTTCAAAAGAGTCTGAAATTTTCGTGGCCGACCTTGTGAAAGACTACGGAGGCAGAGTCGTTTACGCCGTGGTAAGCGAAGCGGGAGCGTCGGTTTATTCGGGCTCTCCGCTTGCGGCGAAAGAATTTCCGAATTACGATCTGACGTTACGTTCGGCGATATCTATTGCGAGAAGGTTACAAGACCCCTTGGCGGAACTTATTAAAATCGACCCGAAAGCGATAGGTGTAGGGCAGTATCAGCACGATATGCCCGAAGCGCGTCTTGACGAGGTTTTGAACGGCGTTTTAGAAGATTGCGTAAACAGCGTAGGCGTGGATCTTAATACGGCGAGTTGTGCGCTTTTATCGAGAGTTTCGGGATTGAACGGTTCGATAGCGAACAATATAGTCGCTTACAGAGAACAAAACGGCAAATTCCGCTCGAGAAGAGAATTGCTTAAAGTAAATAAACTCGGCGCAAAGGCGTACGAGCAATGCGCAGGATTCCTCCGTATAAGGGACGGTTCGAATATTCTCGATAACACCGCAGTACACCCCGAATCGTACGACGCCACCGAAAAATTATTGAAACTTTTCGGCTATACCGACGAAGACGTTGCCGAAAGAAAACTCGGAGATTTGCCCGTTCAGATAAAGCGTTACGGCGAGCAAAAAGCCGCTGCCGAGTGCGGATTGGGAGTCCCGACGATGAACGACGTAATTACCGAACTTCTCAAACCCGGAAGAGACGTGAGGGATAGTTTACCGAAACCCGAACTTCGTTCGGATATTATGGATATCAACGACTTAAAAGAAGGTATGGAACTCAACGGCACTATAAGAAACGTTATCGATTTCGGAGTATTCGTCGATATCGGCGTTCATCAGGACGGGTTGGTGCATATTTCGGAACTTTCCGACGAATACGTAAGACACCCGTCGGACAAGTTTAAGGTCGGTCAGTCCGTTAAGGTAAGGGTCATCGGCGTTGACGTTAAGAAAAACAGAATAAGTCTTACGATGCGTAAAAATCGTTGACAAATGTTTTTTCGTTTGTTACAATACATGAGAGTTTGAAGTTGCCTTTAATCGGGCGGGAAAACGTATTCAAGCGCAAAAATCGTTATTTACGATAAATTTTGAAGGAGTTATTATGGGAGAAACTTTCAATAAAGTAGCGGATTTACTCAGCGAACAATTAGGCATAAGCAAAAGCGAAATCGCACTCGA
>USOJ01000254.1 GCA_900556195.1 uncultured Eubacteriales bacterium | reverse complement strand
CCGAAGAAACTCTTGCTCTTTTAATCGATTGCGGTGTGAAAGCGATATGGAATTTTGCCCCCGTAAGACTTAAAGCGGAAAACGGTGTTAAAATCAAAAACGAAAATATGGCGGCGGCGCTTGCCGTGCTTTCCGCCGACGTAAATTTGTAATCATGCCGAAGGATAATTGCGTAACCGTATATTTTTTCGGACGAAAATATGACGTTCCGTCCGATCTTACCGTAATGCAGGCTATGGAATACGTCGGCTATAAACTCGTCAAGGGTTGCGGTTGTCGCAGCGGATTTTGCGGCGCGTGCGCTACGACTTATAAAATCGACGGTAAAAACGGAATAAAGACCTGTCTTGCATGCCAAAAACAAGTCGAAGACGGTATGATAGTATCCGAATTTTCGCCCGTAGAACTATGCGAACGAGAATACGATATAAATAAATTAAACGCCAAAGGGCAGGTTATAAGTAAAATTTACCCCGAAATTTCCGCTTGCGTCGGTTGCGGGGTTTGCTCGAAGGTTTGCCCAATGGGTATAGACGTTAAAAAGTGCGTCGTATACGCGAAAAACGAAGAATACGATAAAGTTGCAGACGAGAGTTTTGCTTGCGTGTCGTGCGGGTTGTGCTTTTCGCGTTGTCCCGTAAAAATTCCCCAACCGCAGATTTTCGAACTCGCAAGAAGAATTTACGGCGTATATCTCTCGCCGAAAAGTAAAAATCTCGAAAAACGCGTAGCCGAAATTCACGACGGCAAATTCGATAAAGAATTGGATGAATTTACCCGAAAACCAACGGACGAAATGAAAATTCTCTACGACAACAGAGATTTCGAAAAGTAGGAGGCGATCGAAGTGGAGACAGAAGAACGAATCGCTTCTTTACGAGAAGTAGAGCAGACGAGAGAAGAAAGGCTTTATAAATCTTATCCGAGAATGAACAAATCCGAAAAACGGACGGTTTTGGAAGAATATCATCCCGATTACGTCGAATCGGCTTGTGAAACTCTGCGACTCGGAGTAGACAAAGGCGATAAGGTAATAAAAGAGTTTGCTTCGCTTTTGTACGGCAAGCCGATAATATCAGACAAAGTAATAAACCTTGATAATCCCGATTACGAAACGGACGTTCTGGTAATCGGCGGCGGAGGCGCCGGCGCCGCTGCGGCGATAACCGCGAAAGAACGAGGCGCCGACGTGCTTATCGTAACGAAACTCCGTATGGGCGATTCCAACACCGTCATGGCGGAAGGCGGTATGCAAGCCGCCGATGCTCCCGACGATAGTCCGGTTACTCATTATATCGACGCGTTCGGAGGTGGAAAATATTCCGCAAAACCGCAACTTTTGAAAAAACTTGTTCGCGAAGCGCCCGAAGCGATAAAGTGGCTTATCGATTTCGGCGTTACTTTCGATAAAACCGCCGACGGCGAACCGGTAACGACTCACGGAGGCGGGACTTCGAGAAAACGTATGCACGCATGCAAAGACGCTACGGGGCTTGAAATCATGCGAACGCTTAAAAGCGAGGTCGCGTGTAAGGGTATTCCCGTCGCGGAATATTCGTTCGCGGTCGAAATAATAAAAGACGAAAACGGCAACGCCGCAGGTGCGGTGCTCGCGAACACCGAAACGGGCGGATTGTCCGTAGTAAAGGCTAAAACGGTTATTATCGCGACAGGCGGCGCGGGCAGACTTCATTGTCAGGGATTCCCGACGAGCAACCATTACGGCGCTACCGCAGACGGTCTTGTTCTCGGTTACCGTGTCGGCGCAAAACTTCTTTATGCCGATACGCTTCAATATCACCCGACGGGCGCGGCATTCCCGCAGCAGATTTTCGGCGCGCTCGTAACCGAAAAGGTTCGTTCGCTCGGCGCAAAGCTTGTCAACCGTGACGGTAAAGTTTTCATGCACCCGCTTGAAACCCGTGACGTTGCGGCGGCTTCGATTATCAGAGAATGCTCCGACAGAGATGAAGGTGTTGACACGGGCAGCGGCAAGGCCGTATGGCTCGATACTCCTATGATAGAAGCGATAGGCGGGGAGGGCACGATAGAAAGACGCATTCCCGCGATGATGCGTATGTTCGCAAGTTACGGCATAGATATAAGAAAAGAGCCCATTCTCGTTTATCCGACGCTTCACTATCAGAACGGCGGTCTTGACATAAGCGTTGACGGTATGTCCACAAAGGTTGAGAATCTGTTTGTTGCGGGCGAGGCTGTCGGCGGCATTCACGGACGT
>USOJ01000253.1 GCA_900556195.1 uncultured Eubacteriales bacterium | reverse complement strand
AACGTCTAAAATTTCGCAGAGATTTGCGAAAGTGTCTATCGCGGGGAATTTATCGAGCCGAACGTACTTACTCACCGTAGACGGGTTTATACCTAATTTTTCGGCAATCTCCTTTTGCGTTAAATTGCTCGATTTTATCTCTTCCCGCAGTCGTTTTTGAATGTCTTTTAACTCTATCATAAAAAAATTATAGCACGTTGTGCCATTTTTACTTGACAAAAGGCACACCGCGCCTTTATAATTTAAGTATCTTACTCAATAAGGAGAAAATTATGCAAGAAAATTTCATACCGACCGACCAAAGCCGTGAACCCGTTTTATTCGTCAACGATAATGAAACTTTTTATCGTAAGTTATTTAAGTTTTGTAGTTATTTCTTTACGTTCGCAGGTGTAATAATATCGCTGATATTCGTATTTTTTACTAAAATCGGTGATGGATATAAACGATATATTCACGATATCTTTTATTATTTTGGTAGAATTTATAAAGAGGACCGATATATACATTTTGCTAATACACAAATAGATGCAGTTACCATCTATTCCCGACTGTCATTAAGTACTTGTTTTGCCTTTATAACGCTTTTGGGAACGGTAACGTTTTCCGTTTTGGCATTTGTATCTTTAATAAAAACCGCGGTTAAAAAGAAATCGATTAAATATGCGTTTCCGGTTATTTGCGTATTGTGTTACGTTGTCGGTTGTCTTTTGATGATTGGGCAAGAATATTCTTAGCATGACTTGACTTCCTATAGGGATGATGCGTTATATGGTGCCGAAAACACACATTCTGTTCTTCGATTTGATAAAATGACGAGTTTCGGACTTGTTTTTTCGGGCATAGCGATTGCTCTCGGGACGGCGAGCGGTAAATTAGCCGCCGTGGATTGCGGTAATCGTAAAAATTCGGCTGATTTTATACTTAACGGAATTATCGTCGTAATGGCGTTTATTATTGCAGTTTTATCGTCGTACTCGTATTATGTAAGAAAAATGAATGATCGCTATTATAAAGAAATAATAAAAGCTCCGCTATTACATTTGCCACTTTACTTCGCCTCGGCGACAAACGTTCCGTTGACGACGTTGATTTGTGCGTCTACGGCAACCTGTATTACGATTGCGCTTGCAGTCGTTGCTTGCGTAGCGATAGTCAAAATCGTAAGAAAAGATACGGTTTCCGTTATGGGGTTGTCGATTGCGAGCGTAATTTTGTCTTTGTTATTATCCGTGTTGCACCTGATTATAATAATCGTATGCAATAAAAACAGTTCAAAACCCGAATATTATATGCCGTTAAAACCGATTTTTTCTTTCGTTTTGTCTAATATTATGCTCGGCGTATCGATTTTCAAAAAAGCGTACGGCAAAAAACGAATTTCTTAAACATCAAATTACTTTTCAAATAGTTCAAACGAACGTATACCTTCAAAAATGAACACTGTTTTCGGCAGTGTTCATTTTTCAACGTTCGTCCGTATTATGTATTGACGGAGTGCCCGCGTTTGCGTAAAATTAAGGACGGTATGGAAAAGGTAGAAACTATAGAAAAAGTCGAAACGACGAAGGCGGTCGTTTCCGATAAAGAGAAAACGAAAATAAGTTTTGCCGAATACGTCTTTATTTATATGATCGGCGGGCTTGTGGGCAGTATTCACGAAATGCTCCTTAACCTTGTAAAAGGCAAGGGCTTTATGTTCTGCAACGGAAGCATAATAACTCCGTTCAACTTCGTTTACGGCGCGGGCGCGGTATTTATAATAATGCTTTTACATAACCGCCGTAAAATATACGAAGTGTATCTTCTCGGCGCGCTCGGCGGCGGTTTTATCGAATACGTATTGTCGTTTTTAGCCGAAAAGATACTCGGCGCGGTGTTTTGGGATTATTCGAAATTGCCGCTTAACATAAACGGCAGAACGACTATCCCTATAATGCTTTTCTGGGGATTGTTATGCGTGGCGGTGGTGTTCGGAATATATCGTCCGCTCGATAAAATTCTCAAAAAAATTCCGCCTAAAACGGCTTTGATAATCGCTATTATAATGACCGTTATTATCGTATTCGATTTGTCGCTCGTAATGCTTGCCATATTCCGCTACGGCAGACGGGCGGCGGGCGTTGAAGCGGTAACTTTAATCGGCAGATTTGCCGACGGGGTTTTCAACGATTCGTTTATGGCGTTGAGATTTCCTACCGTAAAATTTTAACGCGTTACGAAAAACGCCGCGGGCAGTTTAACTGCCCGCGGCGTA
>USOJ01000252.1 GCA_900556195.1 uncultured Eubacteriales bacterium | reverse complement strand
TCTGCGTATATTTATTAAAAAAGTATATCGATTAAATAGTTATGAAATACAAAAGATTCGGCGTAATGCTCGATTGTTCGCGCAACGCCGTCATGAAAGTAAGCAAACTTAAAGAGTTCATTGATTTTTTGGCAAAAGCGGGGTATAACACGCTCGAACTCTATCTCGAAGATACGTACGAAGTCGAAGGCGAACCTTATTTCGGCTACATGCGCGGCGGTTATACGATTGCCGAAATCCGCGAAGTAGACGAATACGCAAAGAAATGCGGAGTAGAACTTATTCCCGCTATTCAGACTCTTGCGCATTTTACTAACTTAGTAAAACTTCCGCCGTTTGCCGATATCGTCGACGTAAACGACATATTGCTTATTGACGCCGATAAAACGTACGAACTTATCGATAAAATGTTTTCGTCGCTGTCAAAGGCGTTTTCTACGCGCGAAATCAATATCGGTATGGACGAAGCGCATATGGTTGGCTTGGGCAAATATCTCGATTTGCACGGCTATACGAACCGTTACGAGATATTGCTTCGTCATCTGAATAAAGTTGCGGATATCGCTAAAAAATACGGCTTTAATGCTCATATGTGGAGCGATATGTTCTTCCGACTTAACAATCACGGCGAGTATTACGGCAGGGGATTGGTCGTTTCAGAAGATATCTGTAAAAACGTGCCTGAAAACGTCGCACCCGTGTACTGGGATTACTACCATACCGACGAAGCCGATTACGACGCCATGATAACTTCGCATAAAGCGTTCGGCAAAGAACTCTGGTTTGCGGGCGGAGCGTGGAGTTGGGTGGGGTTTACGCCGCATAACGATTTTACCCTTAAAAGTATGCTTCCCGCAATGCGCAGCGTAAGAAGAAATGGTGTAGAAAACGTTATAATTACTATGTGGGGCGATAACGGTAAAGAGTGCTCCTCCTTTTCGCTGTTGCCGTCTCTTTACGCCGTCAGAAGATTTGCCGACGGGGTTGAAGACTTAAATGAAATCAAGCAAGAATTTGACGAGAAATTCGGCGTTTCTTTCGATTCGCTTATGACGCTCGATATTCCCGATCTTTTACCCGTAAGGCACGGCGAAGTTGAAATGCCGAGTAAAATCTTCTTGTATTGTGACCCGTTTACGGGGATATTCGACGACCGCGTCGACGCATTGGGCGTTATCCATTACGGCGAATACGCGAAAAAACTCGACGATGTGAAAAATTCTGCGAAGTGTTACGGATATATCTTCGAAGCGTTGTCCGATTTATGTTCGGTACTTGAAAAAAAATACGATTTGGGCGTAAGATTAAGAAAGGCGTATAAAGCAGGCAATAAGGCGGATATCGCCGAAATTGCGAGGCAAATGCCGACCGTTATCGAAAGGCTCGACAAATTTTATAATTCGTTTTCGAATTTATGGTATACCGAAAATAAGCCTTTCGGATTCGAAGTGCAGGACGCCCGTATAGGCGGACTCAGATTAAGAATTCAGGCGTGCGAAAAACGAATTGAAGATTACTTAAAAGGCAAGATCGATAAAATCGACGAACTCGAAATCGATATACTTCCGCACAGAACAACTGCCGACCTTATGTATAATTCTTATCGCGGACTCGTATCGTTCAGCGAACTGTAAAAATATACCGCTCCGTCAATGCGGAGCGGTGTTTTTCGGTTTATTTTAATGATGTTCTTCGTCTAAATTCGTCATACCGAATATTTTTGCGTATTGCGACGGGGTATATCCCGTTTGTTCTTTGAAGAAAGAACAAAAAGTCGATTGAGCGGTAAAACCTATCTGCGCTGCGATAAAATCGTTCGTGTAGTTGGAGTTGGTCAATAGGCGCTTTGCATACGCTACGCGTTGATTTCTTAAATATTCGAACGGCGTAACTCCTACTTCCTGCTTGAACAGCCCTATAAGGTGAGAGTAAGAATAGTTTGCCTGAGCGATTAAATCCGAAAGAGGAATAGTCAGATTTTCGGGTTTGGAAAGCAGGTGTAAAAGAGCGTCTACGCCTTTCGAGTAAGATTTTTTCGGATTTTGCCCGGCAAACTCTATAAGAGCGTCCGTCATAACGAGGAGTAATCTGTCGCATGCAGGATAAAAGTCTGCGCCGGGTACGCTCCACCTTAAATAGTCGCTCGGATTTTTTTTCGGTAAATCTATATAAAACGACGGCGGAAGTTCGGTTTTCTTTTCTTCGATCAGTTTATCTTTTGTCGCCGATACGAAATAGGTGTCGGTTATACGCTTTACCTGCGCG
>USOJ01000251.1 GCA_900556195.1 uncultured Eubacteriales bacterium | reverse complement strand
ACTTTACGAGTTTTTCTTTTTTAACGAACTTTTTAAGCAACAAAAAAAGCGCGCGTTTAACCTTATAACGCACACTTCTCCGCGGCTTCAAACCCGCCGCTCCCGTAAAAATAATTTTTTCTATTCTGTCGTCGCTTCCGGCAAGTTTTACCGCCACCCTCGCCCCGAACGAGTGGGCTAAAACGTAAATTTTCCGTTCGCCGATTTCGTCTATGACTTTCTTTATTTCTTCGGCGTAATCGCCTACCGAATAAGGATATTTTAACGGCGGACTTTCTCCGAAGCCGCTCATATCTACGGCTATCACCCTGAAAAATGCAGAGAAAAACCTGATTTGCCTTACGAAACTTTCTTTATTCGCGCCGTAGCCGTGCAACATAAGCAGAACTTTGCCTTTGCCGACGTCTTCCGCGCTTAAAGACGCAATGATTTTTTTTATAAATCTTTCTCCATTATTATAGCGTCGTCGTCGCCGTAGTAGTTATCGCGAACGCTTATTTCCGAAAATCCGAGCGACTTATAACAAGCCCTTGCGGGAAGGTTTTTGCTTCTTACTTCCAGAAATACTTTTTCTACGTTTCTTTCTTTCAGCGCGGCAAAAAGCAACTTGAAAAGAGCGGTCGCGACGCCTTTTTTTCTGTAATTTTCATCGACGGCGACTAGTAAAACGTCGCTGTCGGATAAAATCGCCGTCGCGCCGAGATAGGCGGTAACTTTGCCGTTTTCTTCCGCTACGAAGCCGATAAACCGAGGCTGATTGAACGACGAAAGCACCATATCGGCGTTCCACGGGTCCGAAAAACACTTCTTTTCGAGTTCGACCACTTCGCCGACGTCTTTAAGTTCCCACTTGCGGTAAATCACGCCTCTTCCTCCGCCTGACTCTTTTTGACGTAGAGCGGAACGAGAGTTTCTGCGTCGTCCGTAGCCCTGTCGAGATTATCTTCGACAGCCCTTTCAAACCCGACTTTCATATCGGCTATAATCGCGCCGAGATTATCGGGGTCTTCGTCGGCGATAAGCGTATAGCCGTCTTTTATCTCGTTAATTTCGGCTACGGTCATGAATTTCGGCGGCAGAATAACCTTGCCGTCTTCGTCGAAGCCGCAAACGTAGTAGTTGCCGTGGCGAGCCGACACGAGAGCGAGTTTTTTAACCCGCTTCGATACACTATACGCCAAAACTTCGAAAGTGGTTACACCCAGAACTTTTTTGCTTAAAGCGTAGGCGAACGCTTTTACGGTTGAAACGCCGATTCTTATGCCGGTAAACGAACCCGCGCCGACCGAACATGCGAAAACGTCTGCGTCTTCGGCTTTCATACCCGCTTTATTAAGAGCGTTTTCGACTTCGCCCATTAAAACGACGGAATGAGAAAGCGCGCAATCGGGCAAGAATCTCACCGCTTTTTTATCGCCCGACGCAATAACCGTCAGGTATTTGCCGCTCGTGTCTATGGCAAGGTATTTCATGAAAAAGTAATTCTCCTTTGCTCGTCGCCGATCTTCTCGATTTTAACCCGTTTGCAGTTTTCGGGCAACACGTCCGCTATATTTTGGCTCCATTCGATAAGGCAAACGCCCTTACCGTAAAAATAATCGGTCAATCCGAGCGCCTCGGCGTCTTCGCCCGACGACAGACGATAACAATCGTAATGATAGAGTTTACCGCCGTAATCGTTCATATAAGCGTAAGTAGGACTCGTGATTTCGTCCTTTACGCCTAAACTTAACGCCACTCCTTTTGCAAATACGGTTTTCCCCGCGCCCATTTCGCCGTCAAGCAGAACGACGTCACCGCTCTTTAAGGTTCTACCGTATTTTTTAGCCAACTTTACGGTTTCTTTAGCCGAATTCGTGATATATTCCATACGTCGATTATACTCTTCGAAAACGAATTTGTGAAGTAAAACGCTCAACCTTTTGTATAAAAGCAGCGTGATAGCGGTATTTGTTATGCATTTAAGCAAATTAAAAAGTAAAATTACCCACCATATGCCCGAAAATAACGTTGCAGGATTCACCGTCAAGAGTCCCGCTTTTTCAAATAACGGAAACAGCCAATATCTGTTTATGACAAGAGATAACCCGCAAGCAAAAACCGAGGCAATAGACAACGAAACTATTACTGTCGAAAATTTTCGCCTGCAACGATATGCAATCGACGGCAAAATTACGAATATTTGAGCCATAATAAAGTTCGCAAATTCCCCGACAAAAAAAGTACTTGACGAAGGAAGTCTCAACCCTATTGATATCATCACTACGATT
>USOJ01000250.1 GCA_900556195.1 uncultured Eubacteriales bacterium | reverse complement strand
ATACCAAAATCAAACTCGCACACCCGTCAGACGATATAAAAAATAACGGTAAATAAAGGATAAAATATGAAAAGAGTAATTACTTACGGAACGTTCGATTTATTACATTACGGGCATATCAACTTATTGAGAAGAGCAAAACAACTCGGCGATTATTTAATAGTCGCGTTGTCTACCGATGAGTTTAACACCGAAAAGAAGGGTAAAACGACGTATTTTACTTACGAACAGAGAAAAGCCCTGCTTGAATCGCTGCGCTACGTAGACTTGGTTATCCCGGAAAACGATTGGGAACAAAAAATAGAGGACGTGAAATTATATAAAATAGATACTTTCGTTATGGGCGACGACTGGAAAGGCAAATTCGACTTTTTGAAAGATTATTGTGAGGTCGTGTATTTACCTCGTACTCCCGAAATATCTACAACGCAGATTAAAAAAGACTTATTCGAACACAATTTAAGTAACAATAAATAAAAAGGTTTTACATGTCCGCAGGAAGAACGAAAAACGCAACGTTGAATATTTTGTTTGCGATAATATTGCAGTTGGTAACCTTCGTAAGGGGGTTAATTCTTCCGCGTATAATAATCCCTGCGTACGGCTCGGATATAAACGGGCTCGTTTCGTCTATAACTCAATTTTTAACTTATATTTCGCTACTCGAGGCCGGGGTTGGAACGATTTTCAGATCTTCGCTTTATAAACCTCTCGCAGACGGCGATATAGATAAAGTTTCGGGAGTAATTAACGAACAAAAACGTTTTTATCGAAAAATAGGTTTGGTTTTCGTATTTTACGTCATTGCGCTTTGTTTCATATATCCGTTGATTGCAAAAACGAAGATAAGTACCGAATATATAGTTTCGTTTATATTGATTTTAAGTATAAGTACTTTTGCCGAATATTTTATTTCGCTTCCGTACGTGTCGCTTCTTTCCGCCGATCAAAAGGTGAGAATCAGTTATATAGTAAGCATCGTATATACGATTGTCAATATATTGGTCGCTCTGTTCTGGGTTTGGCTGAAAGCCGATATAAGACTAATTTATTTGTCTATGTGCGTTATCGGTTTACTTCGTCCGTTGTTTTATTGGCTATACGTAAAAAAGCATTATAATCTGTCGAAAACGGCTGCTCCCGACGCTTCCGCGCTTAAACAGCGTTGGAACGGAATGGTGCACCATATTTCGTACTACGTACATACGAATACGGATTCGGCAATTTTAACGATATTCGTCGGAACTGCAATGGTTTCGGTCTATAACGTATACGGAGCCATTATATTCGGCATGGAAAGGCTTATAACGTCTGTTTCCGCAGGTACCGCAGCGGGGATAGGAAACGTTTTAGTCGGCGGCGATAAAAAAACGATAGACAGAACCGTTGATTTATTCGAATTCGTTCAAAGCGCGGCTACGACGGTTTTATTTACGATCACCGCTTTAATGATTATGCCGTTTATTAAACTGTACACCTCTGATATGACCGATATAAATTATATATATCCCGAATTCGCTTACGTTCTCGTTTGCGCCGAGGCGATATATTGTTTAAGGTGTATATACAGTACGATTTCTACAAACGCGAATAAATTCAAAGAAACGCAACTCGGCGCGATTTTGGAATGCGTCGTAAATTTGGTTTTGTCGCTTATTTTAACTCTTGCGTGCGGTATGGGGCTACTCGGCATAGCAATCGGAACTTTGGCGGGAATGTTTGTAAGATACCTTGCTGAAGTTCTATTCTTATCTAAAAACGTTATAAACAGGAGCGTGTTAAAAGCATTCAAATCGTTGCTCGTAAACGCCTGTATCGCCGCCGTATCGATTTTAATATGCCATTTTGCGTTGAATTATAACGCCATAAACGGCGTCGCAAAATGGGTGTTACTTGCCGTCATTTCGTCTGTTATCGTCATCGTCGTTACGGTATTATTTTACTTGGTATTTTACAGAAAAGAATTCGGTGCGATAATTTCAAGATTTATACCGAAAAAGAAAAATGCAAAAGATTAAAAGTCGGACATTATAATCTAAAAGAAAACTCACTCGGATAATTAGAGGTACTTTATTGATGGATCAAAAAATTGATTTTGTTATAACGTGGGTAGACGGTAGCGACCTTGAATGGCAAAAAGATAAAGCAAAATATTCCGCGACGGGAGCCGACGTCAGAAATGCAAGATACAGAGACTGGGATCAACTTAAATATTGGTTTCGCGCAGTCGAAAAGTTTGCTCCGTGGGTCAATAAAATTCATTTTGTAACATACGGGCATTTGCC
>USOJ01000249.1 GCA_900556195.1 uncultured Eubacteriales bacterium | reverse complement strand
GTCATTTTACTTGCAATCGGTACGATTTTAAGATATAATTCGGGTATGGATTACGCAACCGAACTTAAAAAATATCTGTCCGTAAAAGCCGTGGGCAAAACCGCTTATATTGCCCTTGACGACGAACCTTTTAAGGCGGGCGGCGAATTATATACTCTTATCTACTGCGACAAGGGCGAAATAAAAATCGAAAGCGACGATTTTTCGGTCGTTATGCCGAAATCTCATATAATTTTAACGGCAAGCGGAAAAGAAATCACCCTTTCAGCCGCAAAAAAAGAAGCGAAAGTCTTAATCGCCGAAATCGACTTCAAACAAAAGTCAAATACGGTAGAATATTTTGCGATAAAAAAAGTTACGCCTTTCGGCGTAGCGTTGCTTACCAAAATAAAATCGACCTGTCGCGAAGTTTTCGGCGACGACGGCGTTTACGCCGAAAAAATGCCTCGGCTCGGCGTTCGTTTAACCGAATTTCAGACTTTGAAAAACTCGCTCGAACTACTTTTACTCGACGTTTTTTCGGATAAAACGCCTGCGGAACGGCTTGACGACGACTTAATGAAGCCCGGCGGAGCGGGACTTGCCGCTTCAAAAGAAATTTACGAATTTTTAAGAAGCCGAATCGACGAAAAAATAACGCTCGCCGATATTTCCGACGCGACGTATTTTTCCGTTCCGTATATTAAAGCGGTATTCAAAAAATACGCGAATAAGTCGGTTATGACCGCTTTTGCCGAACTAAAAGCCGAAAAGGCGAAAGAACTTTTACGAAGCGGTTTAAGCGTAAAAGAAGTAGCGGAAAAACTCTCGTATTCGAGCGAAGCGCATTTTTCGTCAGCGTTCAAAAAAACCGTCGGACTTACCCCCACGGAATTCCGAAACGGCATAGAATAACGGTAAATAACAATCTGTCATCCTTAGGTTTACCGAAGGATCGCCCGAAAAGGCAAAACCGTAAAACTCGTTATTTTTGTATACATAAGTTGCGCATATGAAAATCCGTGGCAAAGTTAAAAAAACTTTGCCACGGACTTTTGCTTATATCGATTAACCTGCGATATTAAGGGTGGTTATCGTTTGAGTTGCGTTTACTTCTGCGGGGTCGGCGGCAGAAGATTTAACCGTTATCGTTTTATTCGTTACGATCTCGGTAACGAAAGATTTTGAAGTTTTACCGTTACGATAATCGCCGAGCAATACGTCGCCGTTGGTTCCGACGGTGTCTTTGAATACGTTATACGAAAGTTTCGCTTTAAGCGTTCCTTCGCCCGTCGTTACTAATCTTACGGGAGCGCGATAATCGTTACTCGGATCTACCAATCCGCACGCTTCGAACGTGGAATTTTCGATTATTACGCTCAATTCGCCCGCAGACTTATAAGCGACGTTGACTCCGGTTGCAAGCCCTTTGAACGTACAATTTTTGATAGTTACGTTTCCTGCGCAGGTGAAGTGTACGCCGTCGCAGTTAGCGTTTTCGTCGGAAGTTACCGTACAATTTTCCAAAGTAAGGTTCAATACGTCGGTAGCGGTTTTTTCGCCGCGGAACATCACTATGCCCTCGCCGCCTTTGCCGTTATAAGTACAGTTGACGAATTTAACGTTATAAGTAACGCCGTTTGCAGTCGGGTTGCCCCAAATAGCAAGGTTCTTCGCGTCGTATACCGTTACGTTTACGACTTTCGGCGTGTCTGCCGACGCTTGAAGAGTAATCTGTCCCGAACCGAAATCTGCTCCGTTAGCGTAGATAGTTATATCGCCCGTCAAAGCCGCCGTTCTGTTCGTATTTTTATAACGCGCTTTCATATCGGCGTTCTTTTTGCAGTACAGAACGTTTACGCCGTTATCGGTAGCGGTTTTAAGGTCGGGAACATACTTGAACGTGTCGCCGTCTTTATACGCCGCGTTGGCCTCCGCGGTATGCGAACCTAAATGATCCGTATACGAAGATTCTCCGTTCGCAGTAGCCTCGTCGAACATATCGTCGGTCAAGTCGTCGGGATAATCAACGATAGCGTTGCCCTGCGTTGCTTCTACTTTGAAAGTAAGCGTACAACTTTTGCCTTTGTAATCGCCGTTTGTCTTTACCGGGAGTTCGATTACGCAAGCCTTTTCCGCGTCGGGAATTTCAGCCTTTGCTTCGAGTTTCTGCCATTCGGTCGCGCCGACGACGGTCTTTCCGCCGATACTTATTTAAAGACCTGCAAGCAAGCCTTCGTCTGCCGCTTCGATTACCGTTCTGTACTTGACAGCAACGGTAGACTCGTTTTTAACGGTGATTTTGAAGGTCGC
>USOJ01000248.1 GCA_900556195.1 uncultured Eubacteriales bacterium | reverse complement strand
GAAATTATCGACGGTACGGTGGAGTCAAACAGAATAGGCGTCGAAGAGATTAACAAAATTGCAGAATCTCAATTAAAAAATTTATATATAGAATTGTGTAAAACCTAAATAGAGATAAGAAATGAAGTTAAGCGTAATTATACCGATATATAAAGTTGAAAAATATTTGCGTAAATGCTTGGATTCCGTCGTTAAACAAGATTTGCAGAACGTCGAAATTATACTCGTCGACGACGGGTCGGTCGATCTTTGTCCGCAAATTTGTGACGAATACGCCAATCGTTACGATTGTATAAAAGTATTGCATAAGGAAAACGGGGGATTGGTTTCGGCAAGAAAGGCAGGCGTGGAAATATCCGTCGGCGATTACGTAACCTTTATAGACGGCGACGATTATATCGAAGACGGTTATTTTGAAAATATTATTACGATTTTGTCGCAATATACTCCTGATATGGTCGTCTATAATAATTACAACGTTGTTAGCGATGACGGAGAAAGTAAATTATATCATAGCGCAAATTATAGCGGTTATTATAATAAAGATAAACTAAACGTCGAATTACTGCCTTCCGTTTTATATAAAGAACCATTTTTCACTTTTGGGATAGGGCATTCTGTCTGGACTAAAATTTTCAAGCGGAGTCTGATCGTTGCCGTTATCGGGAATATCCCGAACGAGATACGTATGGGAGAGGATTTGGCGTTGTCTTTGCCTTGCGTACTTAAAGCAAACGGCATATATTTTTCTGATTTTGCCGGTTACGATTACCGACAAAACTATACGTCTATGTCGCGCACCTATAATCGTGAAGAGGCCGGTCGAATAGAAAATTTATTGTCTTACCTATATAAAGTCACCCGTGGGTATGAGTCGTACGACATCGACAATCAACTGGAATATTACGCAATGTTCATGCTGCAATTTCAGATTAAAATGTTGGTTTCGGGTAGTTCGGATATTACTAACGACTTGAAGTCGCTGGACAAACTTTTTGAAAATAATCTCGTTAAAGCCGGAATCAAGAAAAAACTTCCGCTAAAAACAAGGTTATGGATTAGTTCGGCGCAGAAAAAACGAATTTTAACGTTAAAACTATTCAAAAGAATTTTGGAGCATAGATAATTTCGCCGGCTTGATTTTCTTTATTAAAATCAGGAGTAAGTAATGAAAAACATAATTTTTATATCGAAAGACGCCTTGAATAAGCACGTTCTTCCGACTTACGGTAATAAATTCTGGAAAACGCCGAATATAGACGCATTAGCGGAAAAAGGCACGGTTTTTAACAGACATTATACCGCTGCCGGAAGTACCGCTATGGCTTTTACCGCAATGGCTCTCGGTAAATATTGCTACGAAACGGGCAGAAGAGTATACAAAAACGAAACGGCTCTGAACGGTAATACTTTGTTTGATAAAATTTACGCTCAAGGTTACGAGTGTCATATAATGTGGGACGATACCTATACGTCTTTTGCCGAATCGCATTTTAAGTGCCAGGGTGAGCACACCGTAATACATTCTTTGCCAAAAATTAAGCAAACCGAATCGGCGCACGTAAAAGGGAAGTTTGACGACGTTTCTTTCGACGACGACGAAACGGCAATTGCCTTGGATATAATAAAGAACGAGTTTGAAACTATACAAAAAAACGCGACTAAACCTATATTTTTATGGTTTCATTTGCCTCACGTTATGCGGGGAAGGCAAGGTTACGGTTCGGATATAGACGTTTTCGATACGGTTATCGGCTACGCAAGAGAAATTTTCGGTGACGACGATATATTCGTTTCTGCCGACCACGGTCACATGAACGGTTGGAAAAATAAATATCATTACGGTTTCGACGTTGGCGAAGAGGCTATCTGTATTCCGCTTATCGCGCCTAAAATAAACGATAGCAACACGATTGATTTTCCGACTTCCACTATACAAACGTACGATATTTTATTCGAAAGGAAAGTCGCTCCGTTGCCGTACGTTATGTGTGAAACTGCGTATTACGCGCAACCCAAACGCAAGATTGCTATTGTTTCGGGTAGGTATAAGTATTGTTACGATAAAGAAACCAAGAAAGAGTATCTATACGATTTGGAGTTCGATCCCGAAGAAAATCACAATCTCGTTTATCCCGAATTTTACGATACCGACAGATTTTTATGGTATTCTACCGCTCAATGTTTCTATTATCCGTATTGGGGCGAGGCGCAAAACGAACTCGTTAAACTTCGCGGAATTAAAAACGAGATGTGGAAAAACGGTAAATTTTTCGAAGAACTTTACAATAAGTTCA
>USOJ01000247.1 GCA_900556195.1 uncultured Eubacteriales bacterium | reverse complement strand
TTGCAAAAATAATAGCCGCTCCGACCGTTTTGCCTTTCCAGGAGATCCTTCACTACGTTCAGGATGACAGGCTTTATATACCGTCATTCTGAGCAACGCGAAGAATCTCCCGGAAGGGTCGTTTTTTACAAACTTATTAACCGCGCTTTTTCTTTAACGCAACGAACGCCGCGCCGAACGCAGCCAACGCAAGACCTAAACCGCCTACGGAATCTTTACAACCTGTCTTTTGAAGTTTTGCTATTTTAAGGTTGTCTTCCGTCGCGGGGATGGTTCCGTTTTCGTCAAGGAACAAATCGCCGCATTCCGTGCATCTGTAATGCTCTTTAACGCCTTCTTTACTTTCGGTGGCGGCAACCTTTTCTACCTTTTCGAGAGTATGTCCTTTTGCGGGCATATCTTCGGTTATTTCTTTACCGCACTCGCAAACTTTTTTATGCGAGCCTTTTTCCGTACAAGTGGGGGCTTTCGTAGTCGTCCATTCGCCGTAAACGTGCGCAACCGTATTGAATTCCGCCGTATAGGTTACTTCGCCGGTTACGGTAGCGATTTCTTTATCCCAACTCTTAAACGTATAGTGATTATCGTCGTCGTAAGGTTTTGCGGGGGTTTCGGGAGCAACAGGAGTTACGCCGTAGTCCAGAGTTTCGGTTTTAAGAGTTTCACCGTTATAATTCTTGAACGTAACGGTATATTTGTTTACCGTTCTTGTTTCGGTATAAGTTTTGCCTTCTTCAAAAGGAAGTTCGGCGGGAACGTCGTTAGAATAGGTATATTGCGCGCCGGTAGTTCCGAGTTTTGATTTAACTTCTTCAAGTTTCGCTGCTCTGTTGCTTGCGGTATACGCTATATTTTCCTGCGTACCGTTGCCGAGAGTCAACGTAGCGTTGTAAACTTTTTCTTCCGTACCCGAAGTAAATTTCGAGAACACGAAAGAGCCGCTGTCGTCGTTAATTGCGTTCATTCTGAAACCGTGAACCAAACCGTTTTCGTCGGCAAGAAGTTCTGCGTTTACTTTTACGTCGATATTTTTTTCGAATACTTCGGTCCAACCTTTGTTGACGTTTATGATTTCGGTATTCGTCCCGTCAAGTTTGGCGATTTGTACACGTCCGACACCTGCATTATTCCACAAAACCGCTTTGAAATCTATCGTCTTTACTTTTTCGGCGGCAACGGGGTATTTCAATACGATATTATAAAGCGAACCTAGGAAATCTCTTCCGCCATAGGTAACCCCATATTTATCCCATTCCGGAACGCCTGCCCAGTTAGAAGTCTGGAAACCCCACTTGTTATTTTCGGTGGTCGTATGCTTTTCATCGAGTATCGCCAAAGGAGTTTTTTCATGAACGGCGGTAATATCGCTGAATACCAAATGCGAACCGGCAGGAATGCCCGAAATCTCAAAATCAAATCCTTCTACCAAACCTTTTTCGTTTTCAAGACCTTTCGCAGCGATACGCATATCGAGATTGCCTTCATAACTTTCGGGGTCGGCGGTCGACGCATAGTTAAAAACATACGCGGTTTGATTTACCTTATCGCCGCCTAATGCGTAAACATTAAACGGAAGTCCGCTTCTGTTGCCGCCCCAGATAAGGGCTTTAAGACTATAATAATCAACAAAATCGACAGGCAACGGATTGGCAAATTTTACAGTTGCTTTCAATGTTCCGCTTACGTTCGAAATTCTGTTTCTCAATCCGTTGTCCATCCAGATCTGAATATTGCTGAATTTATCCTGTTCGAGTTGAGTACTGTTTGCGTAATCGATTTTCAAAGAAGTAACGGCAGAATTCGTAAACGTGAAATCACTTATGAAGAAACACGCCATATACATATCCGCCGCAAACGTCGGCGCGGTCATTATAAAACCGTCCACTTTTCCTTCCGAATTTTTTATATCGGCAGTACGCAACGTTACCCAAAGCGCATTCGGAGATACGCTCTTAGACTGAATACCGTACACAGCGGAGCTTACGGATTTATCGCCTGCAAGATTTCCGAAGGTCGTATCAAGATATTTTCCGCCGTTAGCCCAGTATAACGCCTTAAATGTTACGTATTCATAACTATCGGCGTTTACCGCAGTAGCCAACGTAAACTTTACGTTCGGCGCTTCGGTAAGTTTTTTAGATAATAAAGTCATTCCGCAGTTATTCTGAACCGTAGTAAGCTCTGCGTTTGCAACACTCGTAACCAAATCGTAATGCGTGTCTGGAGCGACCGTCGCATAAGCGTACGCTTCGGAAGCCTTAACGGTCAACGTGTCCGAAGTTTCGGTTGCGGTTTCGTCGGCGGCTTTAGCC
>USOJ01000246.1 GCA_900556195.1 uncultured Eubacteriales bacterium | reverse complement strand
CGGGTTTATCGAATTCGAAGAGTTTTTCGTCGTGAAGAAGATCGGGCAGTTTGCCGCTCATATAGTCTTCGTAACGTTTCGCAAGTTCGGGATACGCCTTTTTATATTCGTTAAAGAGCGATTTCCAATCGTTTTCGATTTTCGCGCCTTTTTCTTTATATACGGAAAGGGCGTTTTTCACTTGTTCGGGAACGGTAAACGGGGGATAATCGTATCCGAGGTTTTTGCGAAGCCCTTCAACGCCGTCCGCGCCGAGAGGCGCGCCGTGAGTCGCTTCGCTGCCCGCTTTGGGAGATCCGTAGCCGATTACGGTACGGATAATTATTAAAGACGGCTTTTCCGTTTCTTTCTTTGCTTCGGCTATCGCGTCCGCAATTGCCTGCATATCGTTTCCGTCGGAAACGTAAAGAACCTGCCAGCCTTGCGCTTCGTGGCGTTTGCCTACGTCTTCGGTAAACGCTCCGTCCGTGTCGCCTTCGATAGTTATGTTGTTTTTATCGTACAATACGATAAGTTTGCCGAGTTTAAGAGTTCCGGCAAGCGAGGCGGCTTCGTATTCGATGCCTTCCATCATACATCCGTCGCCGCAAAGGGCGTAAGTGTAGTGATCGACGATAGGGAAGCCTTCGCGATTAAATTCCGCCGCAAGGTGGCTTTCGGCGATTGCCATACCTACCGCGTTGGCGATACCTTGTCCGAGCGGTCCGGTAGTCGTTTCGATTCCGGGCGTATGACCGTATTCCGGATGCCCCGGAGTTCTCGAATCGAGTTGACGGAAGTTTTTCAAATCTTCCATAGAAACGTCGTATCCGAAAAGATGTAAGAGCGAATAGTCGAGCATAGAACCGTGCCCCGCGGAGAGAATGAATCTGTCGCGGTCGTCGAACTTGGGGTTTGCGGGATTGAATTTTAAGAATTCGGAAAAAAGGGTATATCCGATAGGCGCGCTGCCGAGCGGAAGTCCGGGGTGCCCGGACTTTGCCTTTTCTATGGCCTCGGCGCAAAGAACTCTGATAGTGTTTACTGCAAGTTGATTCGTATCCATTCGATATCTCCTTAAAATTGGGCGAAAAACCGTCGATAACGACCGTGTTTTTCGTAAAACAAAGTAAAAAGGGGTAGCCAAATCGACAACCCCCGTTGATTACTTATAAAATTATTTCTTCAAAGCGTTAATTCTCTTCTGAAGACCCGACTTCTTGTTTGCAGCGGTATTTTTGTGATAAACGCCCTTTGCAACGGAAGCGTCGATTATCGACGCGGTAGCAGGGTAAAGTTTTACCGCTTCTTCATAATTGCCGGCAGCGATTACCGCGTCGAGATTTTTGATAGCGGTTTTAACTTCCGACTTATTGTTTTTGTTTACGGAATTCTTCTTTTCGTTTACGAGTACGCGCTTTTTAGCGGATTTAATGTTGGGCACTTTATTTACTCCTTTTATACGTTTGTTTTCAAAGTCTACATTATTTTAGCATAAAAAAAAAGACTTGGCAAGAATATTTACGCCGTTTAATCAAAATATATATAATATTTTTCTGTCGCAACGAAGTCGGACTGCCCGTTACATAGTGATATATTTCGCATTTGACGAATATGATATCGGTATGGATAACAGATGTATAGCGTTTTGCGACAGCGGCATAGGCGGGCTCATTTTATTGAAAAGAACGGTTGCCGCTTTTCCGAATGAAAATTTTATATATTTTGCCGATTCGGCAAATCTGCCTTACGGCGATAAAACGCGCGACGAAATGGGAAAAATCGCCGATTCGGCAATAAAAATTCTTATTTCTTTCGCTCCTAAAATTATCGTAACGGCGTGTTCTTCTCTTTCGACGTTTATGATGGAAAATCGCAGAGATTACGGAGTAAAAATCGTAGGGGTCTATCCGATCGCGGGTAAAGGTAACGGATACGTTTTTTGCACGCCTCGGACAGAGAAAAGCGGGTATGCGGATACGTTAAGAAAACTCGGGGCGAAAGTGGTCGGAATACGGGGGCTTGCGAGCGAAATAGAAAGGGCGGTAACGCTCGGCGTAAAACCGAACGTCGAGCCGTTTTTCGACGGTTTCGACCGAAACGCGGAATACGTTTCGCTCGGTTGTACGCATTACGGGTTTATAAGAAACGAATTGTCGGGAATTTTCCCGAACGCAAAACTTATCGACGGCAACGACGAAGCCGAAAACGAAATAAAATCGTTCCTTTCTGACCACCGCCGCGTCGACGACGACGGAGAAGTTTGTTTCATAGGAGCAAAAAGCGATAAAATCGCAGAAATTTACTCGAAAATTATCTGAAATTCCATTGCGGCGGGGAAAA
>USOJ01000245.1 GCA_900556195.1 uncultured Eubacteriales bacterium | reverse complement strand
AGGTTGACGCCGCAGTCGAAAACCCTTCGATTGCAGACGTGTACGAAGTGGGCGTAGTATGTCGCATCAAACGTTGCTCGCGTATGCCGGGCGATAATTTAAGGGTAAACGTAGACGCGCTTTACGCGGCGAGAATATCGCAGGTATACGCCGTCGACGAATATTTTTCCGTTTCGGTAGACGAAGTTTTCCCCGATTACGGCGAAGCCGGCGAAACCGAGGCTTATTGCCGCTTCGTCAAAGACGAAACGCGTAATTATTTTTTGTCGATAGGCTCTAAAAACGTAAAAGAGCCGTTCCCCGCGATACTCGCCAACGAAGACGCCAACGCGTTTTGTAACGCCGCCGCTTACTATTTCAACTTCAAAGAAGCCGACAAACAACGCGTTCTCGAATGTTACGCGGTAAAGGATAAACTTCGTATTTTCTACGAACTTCTCGTCAAAGAAATCGAAATTAAAAAGATTCAGAAGACGATCGGCGATAAAGTCAAGACGAGTATCGAAAAAAATCAACGCGAATACTATCTTCGCGAACAATTGAAAGCCATACACGAAGAACTCGGCGACGACGAGGACGAAAGGGCGAATTACGAAAAACGCATCAAAGATAAAAAAATGCCCAAAGAAGTCGAAGAAAAGGCTTTGAAAGAACTTTTCCGTATGGGCAAAATGAATCCGTCCTCGCCCGATTATACCGTTCTGAGCGCGTATCTCGACTGGCTTCTCGATTTGCCATATAACGAACAAACCGAAGATACGGCAGATATAAAAACTGCCGAAAGGGTGCTTGACGAAGACCATTACGGGCTTGAAAAGGTCAAACAGAGAATTACCGAGTATCTCGCCGTGTTAAAACTCACGGGTAAAACGGGCGGATCGATACTCTGCCTGTTCGGACCTCCGGGCGTAGGTAAAACTTCTATCGCCAAGTCGGTCGCAAGGGCGCTCGGCAGAAAATTCGTGCGTATAAGCCTCGGCGGAGTCAAAGACGAAGCCGAAATCAGAGGGCATAGAAAGACTTATATCGGCGCGATGCCGGGCAGAATAATTTACGCCATGAAAGAGGCTGGTACGGCAAATCCCGTAATTTTGCTCGACGAAATAGATAAACTCTCGAACGACCTTCGCGGCGATCCCGCAAGCGCGCTTTTAGAAGTTCTCGACCCCGAACAAAATGCGGGTTTCAGAGATCGGTATATCGAAGCGCCTTACGATCTTTCCAAAGTATTGTTTATCACCACGGCGAACTCTCTCGATACCGTTCCCGCGCCGCTGCTCGACCGTATGGAAGTCGTCGAACTCAACGGCTATACGCGTAACGAAAAATTCGAAATCGCAAAGCGTTATCTCGTTCCCAAACAGAAAGAAAAGAACGGGATAGCGAATTTCGACGTAAAATTTTCCGACGACGGAGTTTACGAACTTATCGACGGCTATACGCGCGAAGCGGGCGTCAGAAATCTCGAACGCGAAATCGGCAGCGTATGCAGAAAAATCGCTACGATTTGCGCCGAAAACAAACGCAAGAAGAAATTCGTAATCGACGCGGACGAAGTTAAAAAATTGCTCGGCGCGGAAAGGTTTTCTTATACCGACGAACTCCGCAGCGACGAAGTCGGCGCGTGTACGGGGCTTGCCTGGACGTCCGTCGGCGGCGTTACCCTCACGATAGAAGTCGCGCTTATGAAAGGCAAGGGTAATCTCTCGCTTACGGGTAAACTCGGCGACGTCATGCAGGAAAGCGCGAAAATAGCGTATTCGTTCGTAAGGCTTCACACCGAAGAACTCGGAATCGATCCGACGGTGTTTGAAAATACCGACGTGCATATCCACGTTCCCGAAGGGGCGACTCCGAAAGACGGACCGAGCGCTGGCATAACGATAACCACCGCCGTTATATCGGCGTTTACCGGCAGAAAGGTGCGCGGCGACGTAGCCATGACGGGTGAAATCACTCTCCGCGGCAAAGTGTTGCCGATAGGGGGTCTGAAAGAAAAATCTCTCGCCGCATTCAGACTCGGTATAAAAAATATAGTTATCCCCAAAGGTAACGTAAAAGATCTGGAAGAAATACCCGAGAACATACGCAAAGAAATTAAATTTTACCCCGTCGAAACCATGAAAGAAGTTTGCGACGTAGCGATTAAAAATGCAGATAAATAACGCAAAATTCATAACGTCTGCGGCAAGTCCGTCGCAGTTTATAAAAAGCGAAAAACCGATAATCGCCGTAGTGGGCAAATCCAACGTCGGGAAAAGTTCGTTCATCAATGCGCTCGCGGGTATGAAAAAACTCGCGAGAACTTCCGATACGCCGGGC
>USOJ01000244.1 GCA_900556195.1 uncultured Eubacteriales bacterium | reverse complement strand
GTTATTGATTCGTTTCTTATTTATATTTTACGAGTTGAGCGATCATATTCATCGCGTAAAGCCTTGCCGAAAAATCGTTTACGTGATTTATACCGTTACCCGTAACCGAATAATAATCTTTCGCGGCGATAAGCGCGAGCGACTGCGAAAACATATCGAGCGTGTATACGTTGGCGTTTTCGGAAGCGAGTTGGTCGAGTTTTGCCCAGTACCTTTCAAAACCCGCCTGATCGTATATATCGGGATTGGCATTGAACGCTTTGATCAAAACCACTTCGCAATCAGGGTTTACGCCATGCACGTCGTCGATAATCTTTTTGATATTTATATAATACGATTCCGCAGAATTCTGACTGCCGAGGTCGTTTATCCCAAAATGAATATACAGCAGATCCGGGTGCTCGTTCGCAAGTTTAAGCGTCTGCGCGTCTTCCGCTCCCCAGCCCGACGCCATGCCTCCTACCGCCTGATTCGAAAGAGTGATATTCTCGTTATTATACGCCCTTTTGAGTTCTTGTACGGTGAGCATCATGAAATTATCCATAAACGGCTCGTGATTGAATTTCTTGCTCGAAGAGCAACCTTCCATTACGCTGTCGCCCGTAGCGCATATCTTTAACGAATCGCCGAAAGCGAGTTTCGCCTGCGTTTTGGGAAGCACCGACGTTTTATACGTCGCGTAAAGCGAAGTATTAAGGTCTTTCGTATCGTAAACGTAACTTACGTATATCTGCTTGCCGTAATAGAACGGGCTTTCGGTATACACCGCTCCAGCCATCAGCACGCAATCGGTAAGAGTATTAGTCATCTCCTTTACCGAATTTTTAAGATAAAAACCTTCGGGCATCTCGAGACCTTGCAGATTCTTTTCGGTAAGATACGTAACTCTGTCGGGGTCGTTTACCGTAAGAGTTCTGCCGGACACGTTGAACAAAGACAAATCGTATTCGTGATTAAGCGTGTAATCTCTTACGGATAAAATTCTTACGGGCTTGAATTGAAGTTTGCCGACCGCTTTTCCGTCGTCGCCCTTTATCAAAAGCACGGATTCGTTATATATTACGTTACCCGTGTAGAACGGAGTTACCGTTTCGATTGCGCCGAACGCATAAGCCGCCTCTTCGGGTTTTACGTAATTAGGCAAATTCGAAGACGGGGTTTTATCGTCTTTCGATTTGCCGTTTCCGCCGCCGCACGAAGCCGCGGTCAAGCCGAGTACGGGTAACATAAGCATAGATATCAGCAACTTCATAAATTTTTTCATTGCAATCCCCCTTGGCAAAACGTATGCGTTTAATCTGTTTCGCATTCTAATTTTAACATATCGAACGCCGTATTACAATACACAAAAGAAATGTTTGTATTGCACAAACTACATATTTTGCAAATTTACTTGACTTGATAAGCCTCGTCTGTTATAATCGTTTTAACCTTTTTTATTGCGAGGCGGATATGGGTAGACTTCTCGATATACTCAAAAACACGACCATCAACGTTACCGAAGCGGAGTTCGCCACCGTCGGGGATTTCTGGAAAGATCAGGTGTTCTACTACAAAAGGGATCGTCTGTATTACGTTACGAACGGCGGCGCGGACATTATTCTTAAAGAAAAAACAATTCACCTGCAACAAGGCAGACTCTACCTTATTCCCAGCCATTCCGTCGTCGACGGCAACTGCAAGGAATTTTTAAGCCACCACTTCGTACATTTTCAGTTCGACGACTACGCTTATAACCTGTTCTATTCGTTAAGCCCCAAAACCGAGGTCGAAGCCGACGAGTTTGACGAGCATTATTTCAAGTTACTCGAAAAATATATGCTCGAAAAGGCAGAAAAACCGCTTTCGGCGCAGACAGAGTTGGAAATTAACGGCATAATGCAGATTCTTATATCCAAATTTCTGCCCGACACCGCCTTTAACGACGATATGCTGCAATTCGTAGACATTATATCTTATATAGACGAAAATATAGACAAGCAGATAACGGTCGCCGAACTTGCGGACAGAGCGGCTCTTAACAAAGTGTACTTTTCAAACATATTCACGAAGCACATAGGCATTTCGCCGTCGCAATTCGTGATAAACAGAAAACTCGAAAAAGCAATGGATCTGATAAGACATTCGGACGGCAACATGAAAGAAATCGCCTTTAAGACGGGCTTTGAAAGCGCGATGTATTTTTCAAGAATTTTCAAGAAAAAAATAGGTATGACCCCGTCGGAATTCAAAGAAAAAACCACGATCGGACTAACATAAATTCAAGATTTACCCAAATTACCGACATACAAAAAAACGCATAAAAACGCCCGCAGAAATCAAAAAAGGGAA
>USOJ01000243.1 GCA_900556195.1 uncultured Eubacteriales bacterium | reverse complement strand
CCCCGCGTTTTTGCGTACGCAGCCGACGGGGAAACCGCCGCGCAGGCGACCACCGAAATTTTCCTGCCGACCACTTATCTGCAATACTATAAGTTGGAAAAACCTTACGCAATCTGCCGCGAAGAAATCGACGGAAAAGAATTCGTCGCGATTTCGCACAAAGGCGCGATAGTGTTATACTCCGACGGCAAATTCAAAGAAATTAAAGTCGAAGACCTCAACGCGGCGCAAGGCGTACCCTCGCTGCAACTTTACGAGCAAAAATACCTGTTGTTTTCGGCGGGTTCCAAACTTTGGACGATAGATACCGAAACGAATATCGCGACCGAAACGGAAATAGCCGGCAACGACTTTTCGATCTGCGGCAACGAACTTGCCATCGCCACGAGTTCTAACATAAGTTTTTACACCCTGTCGACTTCGTCGGGCGGACTCGACTACGCAAAAGAAACCGATAAAACCATCTCTATGAACGGGGTTCTTTCGGTTCTTAAATCCAAAAACGGCAAAACTTATTTTTTCAACACCAACACGAATACCATACACTCGGTAGCCGACGGCGAAACGGACGTAAACAAAATCGAAACGATTAAAAAGGTCGAAGGCGTAAGGTCGTTAGCCGAAAGCGGCGACGAGTCGGATGAAAATATCTATTATTCGTGCGTAGACGGTATCTTTGCCGTAAATACTTCAACGAAGACGGATACGACGATAAAACTGAACGAAACCGGCGACGCGGCCGACAAAGACCTCGGCAAGTTCTGGCAACCGCAGGGGATTTGCCTTACGGGTAAAGGAATATGGGTAGTAGACAGCGAAATCAACGCCGTGCAGGAAATCAACCTTACGCCCGACGAAAAAGGAAATTATAACTTCACCGATTTCGCGATAACGACGAACTCGCGGGCGATAAACAGGCTTTCGGTAAACGCCGCGGACGTGGCGTACGGCAACGGCACGGTATACGCGCTTGACGAAAACAGAATAGTCGTAATCGAAAACGCCGACGGCGACAAAGACAGCCGGACTTACCACCTTATAGACCTGCCCGTAAACGCCGGGAAATTCGCGGTAGGCGGCGGGTATCTCGCGTATCAACGCTCCGAAAAACAGATAACTTACGGCAAAATCGCCGCTCAGAAAGAAACGGAAGAAAATAAAGATACTTACGACCCGAACAAATATATTTTAGAAAACGAAAATACCTTCGAGTTAAAAGTCGAAGGCAGCGATAAAATTTTGGATATCTGCTACGGCGACAAGGCTTTTTACGTTCTTTCTACCGTTTTAAGCGGCGGTAAAAATCACCCGTACGTCGTTAAAATCGATTGCGTAAGCGGCGACGAAACTCCGCTATACGATACGGACGCAGAAGGTATATCTAAAAAAATAGCGGTAGACCCGTTTGATAAAATCTACGTATACGCCGTAAACGGCGACGAAAACGTCGTGTATTCGTTCGGAAGCGACGGCAAGGCTTCGAAGGTTTACTCGTCGACCGAAAGTTTATCCGACGGCAACGTGGTGAAAATGCAGACCGACTTCGACGGCAAACTCTACTTTTTAAGCGATAACGGAAAAGTGGTAAGACTCGACGGAGAAATTACGAACGGCGTTACGAGTTATAAAAAAGCGTTGAGCGTAACCGTAGAAAAATCCGAAAACCTTGCGGGCGTCGGCAACCCCGTATCGTTCTGCGCGTGCGCCGAATCCCGGAAAGCGTATTTCATTTTCGGCGGACTTATACTCCGGCTTGACGAAAGCGGCGAAACCGCGGCGGATATTACTACCGTAAACACCGTTTCCGTTCCCGAAAATTTCTCGTTCGCGTACTCCGACCAAACGACTTACGGAAAAACCATAGAAAACGCCAAACTCTTCAGAATCAACCCGAAAGTTTTAGACGGTAAATATTTTGAATTTATAAAAGACGGATATTTGAGCGAAACCGAAAACGCCGATTACGCGTTCGTTAAGATCAACGAAAAATATTCGCTCGCAATAAATTCGTCCGTTGCGGCTATCATACGAAATTCAGACGTGGCAACCGCTTCATCTTACGAAAACGAAGAACTTTCGCTTTACTCGGTCGTCAGATTCGACGCTTACGCCCTGCCCGTGTTGTCGTCGTCGTATAAAACTTCGTTATCGGTCGGAAGCGGCGAAAATCTTAAAATCGTCGGCAAACTCGATTTTAACGAAAAAACCTATTATTTAATCGATAAAGGCGGAGAAAAAGGCTATATCGATTCGTCGTTTACGACAGATAAAATCGCCGTAAAACCGGGTAAATCCGTAGATAAATCGGCTTACGTGTACGACAAACGCGGCGTTACCGTCTACGACGAAAACC
>USOJ01000242.1 GCA_900556195.1 uncultured Eubacteriales bacterium | reverse complement strand
TATCGTCGAAAAGTCCGAGAGGCTCTTTATCGAGCGTTTCGAGCGAATATTTTTCTTTGAATTTTTCGGGCGCGATCACGCTTAACTCTTTTATGAGTTCGAGCGCAAGCCCCTCGGTGTCGAGAACCTCGTCGTTAAGCGAGCCGATATAAGCAAGGTGCTTCGCGTAAGCCTGATTTTCGAAACTCGGCGAAGTCGTGCCGGGCGTATCAAGAAGTTCGAAATCGCCCATTCTTACCCATTTATTGGCGCGTGTTACGCCCGCTTTATCGCCCGTTTCAGCGCGTTTTCCGCCCGAAATCGTATTGATTATGGTGGATTTACCCGTATTAGGAATACCCGCCACCATAAAGCGAAGAGTGCGTTTTACGCCTTTTTGTCTATCTCGTTCTATACGTTCGCTCATAACCTTGGCGCAAGCCGCTTTGAGTTTTGCCGTATCTTTTTTAGACAGTCCGTCGGTGGTTTCGTACGTTAATCCGCGACGTTTTAATTCTTCGCAGATAAGCGAAAGCGAACCCGAAGAAATCGTGTCGCATTTGTTTACGCAATACACCACGGGTTTGTTTTTGAATATTGCCGAAAGTTTGGGGTTGAAACACGCGAAAGGGGCGCGGGCGTCCAGAACGTAGATAACCCCGTCGCAAAGTTTTATGTCTTCTTCGGTTTTACGAAGGGCTTTGGTCATGTGCCCCGGAAACCATTGTATCCGCTGAATATCCATTTCGTATCTTTACCTTTCGTCGTCGTATCCGGCGAGTTTCGCCGCGCGGCGCGCCGCTTTTTGCCTGCGTTTTTCTTCTCTTTCTTTTTCTTCGGCTTTCTGCTTCGCTCTGATATACTTACGGTACATATCGGGGCGTTTTTCTTTGGTAAGCCGTTCGGCTTCTTCGAGCCGCCATTTATCCACGAGTTTATGATTGCCCGAAAGCAGAATTTCGGGAACTTTTTCTCCCTTGAATTCCGCAGGGCGGGTGTATTGCGGATATTCGAGAAGATTATCCGTAAAACTTTCGTCTTTAAGGCTGTCGCCCGCGATAACTCCGTCTACGTAGCGGCAGATAGCGTCGGTTACGACCATTGCGGGGAGTTCTCCGCCCGTAAGCACGTAATCGCCGATTGAAATTTCGCCGTCGAAATAACCGTCAAGCACGCGCTGATCCACGCCTTCGTAATGTCCGCAAAGGAAAATAAGTCGGTCGTATTTAAGGAGTTTTTTTATATCTTTCTGCTCGAAACGCTTTCCCTTGGGCGACATATATACCCTATACGCCTTTCTGTCGGGGTCGATTGCGTCAACCGCCGAAGCGATGGGTTGCGGCATCATAAGCATGCCCGCGCCGCCGCCGAAAGGATAATCGTCGCATTTCAGGTGTTTGTCTTCGCTGTAATCGCGTATATCGGTAACGTATATTTCGACTTTTCCGTCTTTGGTTGCTCTGCCGATAATGCTCTCTTTCAAAGGCGCGAACATATCGGGGAAAAGAGTTAAAATGTCAATTCTCATACATTACGACCTCCGTGAATTTTTTGGCGTCTACAACGACCTTTTTATTTTCTACGTCTATTTCGACGAGAAGAGTTTTAAGCATGGGGAAGACCGCTTCGCCCTCGGCGGTGGAAACGTAATAATAATCGACGTTTCCGCTGACGATATCGTGAATTTCGCCCATTTCTTTACCGCTTGAAAGGTAAAGTTTGCTGCCCAGCACGTCCGAAATAAAGTAATTGCCCTTTTTGACGTTGATTTCGTTTTTATAAGCGTAAACTTCTTTTTGCCGAAGGGTTTCCGCGAAATTTCTGTCGCCCACCCCCGCGAGTTTAAGAATCGCTTCTTCTCCGCCCGCCGATCTGAAAGATTCGACGGAGTAATCGATCGAGTTTATCTCGACCGTTTTTATATCTTTAACGCTCGCGAAATCGTCGGCGAAAAGGCGGACTTTAAGTTCGCCTTTAATGCCTTGCGGTTTCGCGACCGCGCCTATTTCGATTTTAAGGTTTTTATCCATAATACGATAATGAATAATTGTAAGATGTACCACGCGGGAAACGCCCTTCCGGGAGATGTTTCGCTAACGCTCAACATGACACACGCATCTGTCATCCTGAGGTTTACCGAAGGATCGCCTGGAAAGGCAAAACCTACGGACTCGATATTTCCGTAACATATACTCCGCAGTAATTCACCCTTCCGAGAGTACGGGCGACCAGACAGCCGCTCCGACGTTTATTGCGGGGATTGCCACGCTACGCTCGCAATGACAACAGTCAAAATCCACCCTTCCGGGAGATTCTTCGGCTTCGCCTCAGAATGACAGGCGTATCACCCGCGGTAGTCGCAAAGATTCAATAAGGACGATACGAAAATGCGGTC
>USOJ01000241.1 GCA_900556195.1 uncultured Eubacteriales bacterium | reverse complement strand
TTGCCGTTTCCGCAGCCCGCAGCCACGCCTACCGAAAGAACGGCAGCCAGGCCGAGCGCTAAAAATTTCGTTTTGTTTCTCTTCATAATTTACCTGCTTATAAAATTTTTTATAAATAGACTTTCGGGCGAAAAGGCATAGTCTTCCGCCCGATTGTCGTTTTAACCTTTAATCGTCTATTATTCTACTTCGGTAACTGTAATTCCTTTAATCGCATCTTTTGCAAGAGTAGGTTGAGGATCATTCGAACTCTTTGCAAGGTATTTGAGCAATTTAAGTTTTATAACTACTTTGTCGCAGTGATAATTACTAGTCGCTGCATTATCCCAGCCGCTTCCGAATACCCAAATAACCTCCGAAGTTGACATATCTAACGAAACGTCTTTCATAGTAACGTTCTTTATTCTATGGCTTGCAAAAACACCGAAATACTCCCCCGTGTGGGTAAACTCGGTAACCGTAACCGCATACGTTTTTATTTCGATATTTTCCAAAGTCGCATTATACAACGTGCTTGCGATAAGAGTTCTGTTTTTACCGACCGGATTTACTTGCAAGAATTTAAGGTTTTTAACAGTGCCGTCCTGAATAGAACCGAACAATCCGCCGCCAAAGAAGTTACCGCCGATAAGCGAATGATTTCTTCCGTCAAAAGTGCCGGCAAAGCCATTACCTTCACCCAAGTTGCTTGCAGCGACGTAATCCTCACTGTGAGTTATATCATTTGCCAAAATGAAATATTCGCCCTCATGGGTTTTTCCGGTAGTTCCGTCTTTATAACCGATGACTTCCTTTAATCTCGCAATCGTTGCAATACTTTCGGTTACGATGGTGATCGGAACGGTTATCGTATACTTCGTGTTGCCTTTCGTCGCAAAAACGATCATAGAGTTCGCGCCGTGCGCGCCGTTTTTCATAGAATCGGGGATAGTTATCGCTCCGTTTTCGACGGTGAGTTTTTCTTCGTTGAAAGTCGCGCCCGTAATCGTGCCGCCCGCAAGATCCGGGTCTTCGCCGAGATCAAGAGTGAACGAAGTCTTTTTGCCCGTCGAATCACTCAATATAACGTCTTGCGACTTATTAAACGTTTTCTGTTCATTTAGGTCAAGTACGTTTACGGTTAAAGCGACTTTTACGCTGCTGCCTTCTTTAACCTCAAATTTAACTACGAACGTAGCGGCTTTATTGTACATATCTTCCGTAACGAATTGAGTAAGATCTCCGAAAACGAGAGTGTTGGTCAATAATTGTGCCGCGTCGGTCATATCTACGCCGTTTACGGTTACCGACTTCAAAGAAGTGTATCTCGTCCAGGGTTCCGCAAACGTATAAGTCCATTCGAACGAATCGCCGAACTGCTTGGGGTCGATAGATTCGACGCCGGAATCTTTCGTAGTATCAATGCTGCCGCTGAGTTTATAGGTTAAGCCATCGACCTGATCGAGGTAAAGTTTACCCGCATTGCCCGAAGCGAAGCAACCTACCGAATCGGCAATAATTTCGACGTTGGTGCAATGCCACTTGGCAGGATCTGCGTTGTTGGTCGGATGATGTCCGCCGATCCAGGGGAAAGTCGAACCCGCAGCGTCTATTTTGACGTTGGTCAAAGTTACGTTGTTTACGGGGTGCGAAGCGAGAATACCGAAGAATTGACCCGATTCGCAAACTTTTTTGTCCGTTATATAAATTTCGACGTTTTCAAGCGTTGCGTTAAACAGAGTGCCCGCGATAAGAACGCGGTTCTCGCCGACTGCTTTAACGTCGGCAAACTTGATATTTTTAACCGTTCCGCTTTCGATAGAGCCGAACAAGCCGCCGCCGTACATCTCTCCGCCCGTTATGGTGTGATATCTTCCGTCGAGCGTTCCCGCAAAACCTCTGCCTGCGTTTGCCCAGTGCATACCGTCTGCTCCGTAAGTGGAAGCGGCGAAATCGTTAGCGAGTATGAAGTATTTGCCCGCATTAAATTTATCTTCGATACCCTCGTATTTGTCCTCACCCTGAATTTTATAGTAAACGCAATTTACGAGGTCGGTAAAATTCGTAATGCTTTTCGTTACGAGCGTTACGGGAACCTGAATCGTATGGTCTAAATCGTACTCATCGGTAACGACTACCGTAAGATATTGTTCGCCGTGTGCTACGTCGTTTACGCCTTCGGGTATAACGAGCGCGTCTTTATTATCGCCGAAAGAAAGTTCGCCGTACTTTACGCTCTTAACCGCCTTATAGACGGATATTCCGCCGAGCGTAAGTCTGTTTTCGGAAGATTCGAGTAATACGTCCTGACGTTTATCGGTAATAACCTTATTAAACGTATGATCCCGCTGATTGTCACCACCAATCTAAGCCTTACGGAACTGCAAAATCCACA
>USOJ01000240.1 GCA_900556195.1 uncultured Eubacteriales bacterium | reverse complement strand
CGGTTTAATATTGGCGGCAAGCGTTTTATGTTGTTCGTTTGCGACCGCATGCGGTAAAAGCGCAGCCGCGCATACTCACGAATACGCCGTCGTTGCGGCGAAATCGGCGACTTGCGAAACGGACGGAAACGTCGAATATTATAAATGTTCTTGCGGCGATATCGTCGTAAAGTCGGGCGAAGAGTGGGTAAAAAGTTCGCTTAAAGAAGTAACGCTCGTCGGCGGGCATAAATATTCGGCGGAACTCGACGAAATCGAAGCCACTTGCGCCGAAAACGGAGTAAGGGCGCATTACGAATGTGAAAATTGCGGCGAACTCTTCGTAAAAGACGGCAACGTGTATAAAAACGTCAAAGCGGAAGATCTCGCCACGGCGAAGAAAAATCACGTTTTCGACCAAGAAAAAATAGCGGATAAATATCTCGTGTCCGAAGCGACGGATACTGCGGCGCAGACGTTTACTTATTCCTGCGTTTGCGGCGCGAAAAACGAATCCGCCGAAGCGGCTACGTTTACCGTAGGTAAAACTCTTGCCGAATACGAAACGGAAGACAAATCGCTTTACGATCCGTCGTCGTTTACGCTTACGCTTTACGACGCCGAAAATTGCGTTTACGGTTTTACCTGGGCGGTGAAAACGCTCCCCGCAAGACCGATCGTTAAAATCGCGAAAAGCAAATCGCTCGGTAACGATTATACAGAAGTAAGAGCCGATTACGAAAAGGCGAGCAGTTACGAATACTCGGCAAGCGGCAATACGGCGATAGAATACTACGTTTGCAAAGCGGAAATCGCTTTGGAAGCGAATACGGTATACGAGTACGTCGTCGGCGACAGATATATCGGCAGATTTACCGAAAGCGTACAGATGAAAACGGCAGACCCCGAACTTACCGCGGCGACGAATTGGCGTTTTGCGCACGTAAGCGATTCGCAAGTCGAAGGAAACGTCGCAGACGGCGGAATCGGGACGGGTGCGGCGTACGGCGAAGCGTTGAAATGTATCGCAAACGACCGCACTAACAATAAATTCATTCTGCACACGGGCGACGTGGTCGAATATTCGATGTACGAAAGTTACTGGGCGAATATGCTCGGCGAAAATTTCGGGTACTTTGCTAAAATGCCCGTGATGGCTTTGTCGGGCAACCACGAAACGACTTACAAAAACGGCAGTAACGAAACTTATAAACATTTTAATTATAAAATTCCGTCGCAGAACACCGAACTCGGATTTTACTATTCGTTTTCGTACGGCGGCGTTAAGTTCATAATGCTCAACACGAACGAAACAGATAATAAACTTTCCGCCGAGCAGTACGCGTGGCTCGAAAACGAACTTAAAAACAAGACCGAAAAATGGACGATAGTTTCTATGCACAACCCCATGTATTCGGTCGGCAAGTGGGGGTCTGATCCCGAAAAAAATTCGCTCACGCTGGCTTATCAAAGTCAACTTAAAGGTTTGTTTGCGGAGTATAAAGTAGATATCGTTCTGCAAGGACACGATCATATGGTTTCGCGCACTCATCCGATTAAAGCGGACGGAAGCGCGGCGGCGGAAACCGTTGAAAACGGATATATCGTCAATCCCGACGGAGTAATTTACGTTATGAACGGTCCCGCGGGCGATCAGGAAAAGGGCAGAACGAGCATTTATCCGCACGACGAAAGTCTTTACGCTTACGCGGAAGGTTCTTCGGCGAGTTCGTGGGCGGAATTCGAAGTAAACGGCGACAGTATAAAGGTATACGTAAAAACCGCGAATTTAAGCGGCGGCAAGACCATTCATACCTGGGGAATAAAAAAATAAAGCATAATAAGTTCAAAACGCCGACAGGCGATTGAAAATATAGTAAGTAAGGAGAGAAAAAATCCGATGAAACAAAATGGCAAAAAGACAATCGTTTGCGTATTGCTTTGCGTTCTGGTTTGTATGGTTTCGGCGTTCGCGCTTGCAGGCTGTAAAAAAACCGAAGCGCCGAAAAAGTACAGCGTTATTTTTATGAACGGCGACACGCAGATAAGCGAACAGACGGTAGAGGCGAACAAAGAGGCGGTTAAACCCGCAGACCCGACCAAAGAATCTACCGTAAGCACGGTTTATACTTTTGCGGGTTGGGCTTTGACGGCAGACGGAGAAGTCGTAACCGATTTCACGATAAAAGCCGATACGACTTTTTACGCCGTATATACGCCTTCGACGAGAAAGTATACCGTTAAATTTATGGACGGAGAAAATCAACTTTCTTCCGTCGACGTAGATTACGACGCGCAGGCGACCAAACCCGCAGACCCGACCAAAGAATCCAGCGTAAGCACGGTGTATACTTTTGCGGGCTGGGCTTTGACGGCAGACGGAGAAGTCGTAACCGATTTC
>USOJ01000239.1 GCA_900556195.1 uncultured Eubacteriales bacterium | reverse complement strand
TGTTTGGCGGCGGTTCTCGCTTTGAGCGCGCCGAGAGCCTTTTTCATCATTGCGTCGAAAATCGCTTTGTTCTTCTTGTTTTTAACGAGAATATCCAACTGCTCGGTAACGGCGGCTTCGACTGCCGATTTCGCTTCGGGGTTGCCGAGTTTGGTTTTCGTCTGACCTTCGAATTCGACGTTTTTCATCTTTATCGAAAGTAAAGCCGTAAGACCTTCGCGGAAGTCTTCGCCGATTAACGGAGAGTCTTTTTCTTTTACGTAGTTATTCGATTTGGCGAAGTCGTTAAGGACTTTCGTCAACGCCGTCTTGAAACCTATTTCGTGCGTGCCGCCCTCGGGGGTCGGAATATTGTTTACGAACGAAAATACGCTTTCGACGTAACTGTCGGTATGCTGCATTGCGAATTCTACGACTATTCCGTCCTTTTCGGCTTTGCCGTAAACGGGCAGATCGTAGAGTTTGGTCTTGCTTTCGTTAAGGTACAGAACGTAATCGATGATACCGCCGTCGTATTTGAACGTCTTGGAATAGAATTTGTCGTCGTCGCGAAGATCCGTAAGTTTTATCGTAAGTCCGCGGTTGAGAAACGCGAGTTCGCGAAGACGTTTCGCAATGGTTTCGAGATTGAATTCGACCGTTTCGAATACCCTTTTATCGGGTTTGAAGCGAACGAGCGTTCCCGTCTTGGTCGTTTTTACGCCCGTGTTTTTAAGCGGAGCGACGGGGTCGCCCGAAATAATCTTTTTCTTGGCAGGATCGTAATGGCTGGTAAATTCCATAGAGTAGACGGTCTTGTTATAAACTTCTACTTTGAGCCATTCGGAAAGAGCGTTCGTAACCGACGCGCCTACGCCGTGCAGACCGCCCGAAAAACTGTAATTTTCGTTATTGAATTTACCGCCCGCATGTAATTGCGTGAATACTACCTGAACGCCGGAAACGCCGGCCTGCTTATGAATATCTACGGGTATGCCGCGCCCGTTATCTTCGACGGAAACGCTTCCGTCTTTATACAGCACGACTTCTATCGTATCTGCAAAGCCGTTTGCCGCTTCGTCTACGGCGTTATCGACTATTTCCCATAAAATGTGGTGAAGCCCCCTCGAACCCGTCGACCCGATATACATACCGGGACGAACTCTTACGGCTTCGAGCCCTTCAAGAATTTTAATGTCCTGCGAATTATAGTCCTTTGACATTATTCTCCTCCATAGTTTGTATAGTTACTCAAGTATTGTACCATATATTGTGATTTTTTACAAGTATTTATAGTGATTTTCGCATAAAAAAACCTTCCCGAAGGAAGGTTTGATTATTCCGTAATTTTTCAGATTTGGGAAAGAAGGATTTCTTTTGCGAAAGAAATCGCCTTTTTGACCGAGCCGGGTTTGAAAGGATCGGAAAGATTCGCGTAAGCGAGAGTTTCGAGATAACTCTTGCTGCCGCCCACTTTACAGAGATTCATATAGTCGTTCCACGCCGAAGTTTTATCTTCGCGCATTTTCTTTTTGAATTCCATCGCGCCCATGGTAGTAAGCGTATAGTTGATATAATAGAACGGATAGAGGAAAATGTGTATCTTATGATACCACCAACCGCCTCTGCCGAAAAATTCCATACCGTCGTAATCTCTCCACGGCATATATTTCGCTTCGAGTTTTTTCCATTCCGCCGTTCTCTCTTTCGGAGTGAGTTCGGGGTGAGCATAGACGATATGCTGGTATTCGTCGACCGCAACGCCGAAAGGAACGAAAGTGATTGCTTCCTGCAAGTGCTGGAAGCGGAATTTATCCGCTTTGTCGCCGAAGAATTTTTCGGCGTAAGGATATGCGAATTGCTCCATGCTCATGGAGTGAATTTCGGCTATGTCGGTGGACTCGGAATAATAGTCGGCGATCGGCTGATTACGCATGGCTTCGTAACCCGCGAAAGCGTGTCCGAGTTCGTGCGTAAGCACCTGAATATCTCCGATCGTTCCGTTAAAGCACGAGAACACGAACGGGGCTTTGTATTTAAGAATAGAGGTCATATAGCCCGTAGAAGCCTTACCCGGCTTATTCTTTAAGTCGAGCAATTCGTGGTCTATCATAAAGTCGATGAATTCACCGGTTTCGGGGCTTATATCGTGATACATCTTCTGCGCTTCCGCAACCATGAACGCCTCGTCGCCGATAGGTTCCGCGTTTCCGTCCGGGAAAACGAACTTTTCGTCGTAAGCCATAACACGGTCAACGCCGATACGCTTTGCCTGTGCTTCATAGAGTTTTTCGCAGAGCGGCACAATCTCTTTTCTGACCTGCTCGCGGAACGCCGCAACTTCCCGTTGCCCGTAGTCGCTTCTGCCCTGTTGCAGATAGCCGAGCGGGGTAAAGGTGTCGTAACCGAGAG
>USOJ01000238.1 GCA_900556195.1 uncultured Eubacteriales bacterium | reverse complement strand
CCGCATACAACTCGATCGGGGTTAAGAAAACGCCCGAAACCGCCTGACGAATTGAAACTCGGTTTAGTCGGTCAATTGAATCGGTGCGTGTGCTTGTCTGCGCCGCAAAGCGGCGCTCGCGTATCAAAGACAAGCACACGCACCGGTGCCAAAAATTTTGCTATTCGATTAAAAAATCTTTTTCGTATGTTTCGCCTGCTTTAAGCGAAATTTTAAGCGGGGAAAAATCTTTGAGCGGCAAACCGCTCGAAAGCGTAAATTCGGTATCGCAAAGCGCGGTTATCAAGACTTTAACATCGCCGTTTAAGCGGGTAAGCCGAACTTTTACTCCGCAACGCGTAAGGCAATAACCTACCCTTATATTCCCCCACCCGCGGGGCGTCGCGGCAAAGATTTTAAGTTCTGTTTCGGTAGACTTGACGAGCATATTCTGCACGGCAGCCGTAAACCCCATATTCGCGTCGACCTGAAACGGCGCGTTTTTCGCCCACAGAAATTTCAGCGTTACGCCCTGATTCAGATAATCGTTATGGTAAGTAAACAGATTTTCACCCACGCAAAACCTTATCAGCAGTTTAAGACATTCTTCGGCTTTTTCGCTCTCACCCGCGCTTGCGTAAAGATTGGCAAGGTGAGCGAAACTCCAACCCGTCTGTTCTTTTAACCCTAAACTTCGCCTTAAATCTATCGCCTTTTTGCACGCCGTAAACAACCGTTCGTCTTTTTCGGTTATCTCTCTGCCCGGGAAAAGCGGATAGAGATGCGACAAGTGTCTGTGCGCATAATTATCCTTGAAGTCGTCGTGAATCCATTCGGCTATCGCTCCGTCTTCGTTTATCTTATACGGCGGAATTCTTTTCAGCATATCCCGCCACGTTTCGTCATTTTCATCCGTTACGCCGAGTTCTTTTTCGGCTTCTAGAAGATCCGATAACAGGGCTTTGAGCGTAGCAAAATCCATAGTGGCGTTTATACATACGTTCACCGCTTTCGCGCCCTTGAAATCGCCGTCGGCGCAGTTTTCCGGCGAATCGGACGGATAACTTTTCAGATAGCCGTTTTCGTCGGTTTGCATAAAGTCCTCAAAAAAAAGCGCGGCTTCTTTCATAAACGGATAGGCTTTTTCGGCTAAAAACTCTTTATCCCGAGTACAGAGATAATATTCGAAAAACATATCGGCTATCCATGCGGAACCCGCCGTCCAGTACAATACGTGCGGTTGCAAATTTTTCTTTTTTCCGCTCGCGTTATCCGAAAAGAGTGGCAACAAAATTCCACGGCAACCGTATAATTTTTGCGCGTTTTCTCTGAAATCGTCCATAAAAGACAGATAATAATCGAAAAACGGCTTCATCGTAAAGGCAAGATTACCCGAAAGGGCTTGCCAATAGCACATCTGAATATTTTCGTTATTGAAAAACGCCGAACTCCATGCGGGGCGATAGGCTCCGTTCCAGATTCCTTGAAGATTAGCGGGATAACGGCAATTTACGGAAGAAGAAATAAGCAGATATCTGCCAAACAAAGCCTGCTTTTCTATCTGCGACAAGGTTACGTCGCCGTTATACGATTTTACTCTTTGCATTTCAGTCGGTTCGTCGCCCGTATCGTCGGTAAGACTTAATTCGCAGGACGAAAAAGCCGCGGAAAATTTTTCGGCGTGATTTTTCTTTACGGCTTCATAGTCGAAGTTATCGATATCGGATACGCCGTGATTTTCGTTTTCTTCGTAAAGGTCGCAAACGAGCGTTATCTCACTTGCGTTTTTAACCGAAAAGAAGTTGTCGTTAAAAGTCGCCGCTCCCTGCATTCCGTATAGTTTATCGCGATTTTCGCTTTGAATAAGTTTTACTTCACCGTCGCTTTTCAACGTGGTTTCGGCGACGAATATTTTACCGTTATCATTAGTTAATCGCCCTATAAGCAAGTTTTTGTCGCAATAAAACTCATACGACGACATTTTATTGCCCGCAAGTTTTTTGCCGTTTCTATCCACCGCGTCGCTTAAATCGTGCTTTTCGATTTTTACTTGGAAATCGATGACGGACTTACTCGCCGTCATATAGAAAACGACTTTACCACTGTCGTAATCGACGAAAATTTTGCGTTTATAGTCTACGTCGCCGTCGCGCCACCCGACGGTGGCTATACCCGACATCATATCTAATTCACGCGAATAATCTTTGAAAGCGGCGGTAACGTTCGTAATCATGCGGATATCAAAAGCAGGCAGATAGTCGCCGTTTTTGCTTTTATATCCGAGTTTTCGAAGTTTACGTTTATAAAAATTTTCGGCTTCGAGGTACTTGCCGTCGTCTAAAAGTTTACGCAAATACGGCATTTCGCCCGACACGTCGGGCATAAGCGAATCTGTCGCCCCGTAGTAGAGCGACTCGTGATTGAGTAGTATTCTCTCGTCGTACACGCTGC
>USOJ01000237.1 GCA_900556195.1 uncultured Eubacteriales bacterium | reverse complement strand
TTTCGCCGTATAAAACGGGTTTAGCCAAGCGGTTTTTGAATACGAAAGAATAGTTTACGTCTACGGGGATAACTTCGTAGCGTTTTTTCTTTAAGCATTTTTTAATTTCGGCTATCGCCATTTTCAACAGGGGAACGGTTGCGTATTCGTCGGTGTGGGCGATTTTTCTGCCCGTAACTATCAGATACGCCGTATAATTGTTTTCACTGCGGACTATTTTCCATACCGACGATGGTTCGTCGGGTGAAAATCCTTCTATTCGCGGAGCGACGGGCATAGAACTTGTGTCGATAACTTCTTCGGCGGTTTGTTTTTCAGGCGGAACTTCCTTTAATGAAGGCTGTTCTTCGTGAGAAATTACCGTACCGTCTTCGGCGTCAACGTGTGTGAAGACTACCGCTTCGTCCGGATCGTTTATAGATACCTGAACGAACGAGTTATCGTCGGGTTTTGAATCTTGCTTGTCGTTCTCGGTTTCGGACGTAATCGTTTCCGGCGCGTCGGGTTCGGCGATAGCGATATCGTTTACCGTTACAACGGCGTTTCCGTCGGGGTCGGAAATAATGAGTTGTACTTCGTTCGGTTCTTCTTCGTAGGTCGCTTCCACCGTCGCGATCTGCGATTGTTTGGAATCGGGGTTGATAGATTGTTTTTTCAAATCTTCTACTTTGCGTTTTTCCTGCGTCGCCGCTTTTGCGTTTTCAAGGGCGATAAGTCTGTTCTCTTCGGCTTGTTCGCGGCGTTTTACTGCGTTTTCGTAAGATTCTCTGGCTATACGCAATTCTTCGAGCGCCTTGATTTCCGTTTCGGTTAAATTCCTTCTGCGCTTAAGATTAAAAGTCGTTTCTTCGGTTACGTTGCGTTTATCCGTTTTTTTTTCGCTTTTGTAACGGCGGTTTTGTTTATCGAGTAAGATATTGAGTTCGTTTTCTTTCTCGGCTCGTTTTGCTTTAACGGCGTCTTTTTTGATTTTGCTTTCGTTTTTGAAGTATTCTACGCCGTTTTCGGTATCCGTAATTTTTTTTGCGAGTACGTCGATACGTTTTGAGTTTTCGTCGGCGATTCCGTTCAATGCGCCTTTTTTACGATTCGCGTCGGATTCTTTATTTTCTCCCGCCGCGCTTTTGCTTTTTGAGGCGAGTTCGATTTCTTTCAGATTTTTTTCTCGTTCGAGATAGAACGCTATCTGCCTTTGCGCTTCTTCTTCCGCTTTAGTTACGTCATCGTCGATTTTGGTCAGTTCTTCGTCTAAAACCGAAATCTCTTCCTTTATCGCGGTGATTTTGTCGTGCAGGGCGTGAATTTTCTTTTCTTTACGTTTTTTACGCCCTTTGGGGTTTATTATCGCGAGTATTAACAGTACTACGCAGGCAAGAGCGGATAACGAGATTAAAATAAGTTGAACTATCGATTGCCACGAATCGAGCGAATGTTTGAAATATTCGACCAATTTATCATATAAATCGCCTTTTGCAAGAAGAAGTGAGTTTATCATAACGCCTCTGTGTTTCGTCTTTTATATTTTAATATTTTACCTTAAAAAGTTGATTTTTTAAAACTTTATGAATAATTTCACTAAATAATTCTATCACTAATAAAATTAATATTCAAGATTATGATTTAATTGTTACTAGTATATCTTTTATACAATTATTTTCCTTTTTTATACTTACGCTTAGCAAGAGCGGATTTAAATGATCTAAGCCATAAATGGTTATCATCTAAAAACGTATAATGAGCTCCACAGTTATCACAAACACAATCATGGTTGTGAGCATTAAGCATATTGCTCCCACAAACCAAACAAATGTTTGTATATACACCTTCATTTACAGGGGCAACTAGTGTGCAACATTTCAAAAGCATATAAAGGTCGGTTGTGGAATTCTCATTATTTGGGGTTACACATGCCATATTATCCGAATATTCTACAGGATATAAGCAAAGCGTGTAATCAGCATCTTGTGACTTTTTGCCATCATCTATTGTTTTTAATTCAACTTTGGTGAGTTGTTTTATTTTGTTTTGTTTGCATAAAGTATTAATCAAAAACATATTTTTTTCAATTGATAAACTAATTGCAAATAAATCCCCATTGAAAATCAAATCAGAAATCTCAAATTCATAAAGGACTTCATCAAGTTCACGATCTTCAATTAACTTATATCCCATTTTTGAGAGAAATGATGAGGCTAATAAAACAATATATGAAGAATATAAAGATGATATTTCCATTTCGTTTAAGTCAGTAGTATTTTTCATACATGTATCTAAATAATTCCATAATAGATAGCAGGCTCTATAATCAGTATTATGAGTAAAGAGGTTAGTAGGTTCTGGAGTTCCAACAAACTTTGGACATTTACTCATAATTTTATAAAAGTCTGTATTTTTTAGATAATTAAGTTTGGATTGTAATAAATATAATTTTTGAAAGTCTTTGAAAAAGACATTCT
>USOJ01000236.1 GCA_900556195.1 uncultured Eubacteriales bacterium | reverse complement strand
AAACTCCGCGCCGCATAAATCCCGACGGTAAAGTCGGCGATTACGAAAAGGCGGGCTACGGCTCCGCTTCGGACAGAAGCAAATTCGAAGACTACGACGATTACGCGGACGAAGAGCCTATCGAAAAGAGCAATATCTACATTCCCGAAAACTATAAAGAAGCGGTTAAAAAGTCCGATTATTCCGCGGATAAATACGCAAACGACGAAAGCGATTATGCGGACGAAGACATAGAAAAAGCGATCGAATCGGAAATTATGAGCGACGCGAACAATTCGGCGACCGACGACGAAATAGTCGATTTTTCCGAAAACGATAATCCCGTCAGGGGAGGCAACGGCAAATCGCCCGATCGCGGGGCAAGAGATATAAAACCCGAAAGACCCGCGGCGAGAAGACCCGAACCGATAAAACCCGCGAGCGAAAAACCCGCCGCGCCCAAACCGCAAAAACCCGAAGAAGAGCAGGAAGAAATCAATCCTTACGATCAGATGCCGCTCGACTTCAGGTACAATCAGCCGCCGTTAGACCTTTTCAAAACATATAAGAGCGTCGAAGATTACGGCGCGATAGAGTACTTTAAGCAAGAAAAGGCTACGACCATAATGAACACGCTTAAAGTTCTCGGCGGCGTAAACGTCAAGATAGTAAACATCGTTCACGGACCGACCATAACCCGTTTCGATCTCGAAATACCCGACGACGTATCCATAAAGAACATTATGAAGTACGGCGACGACCTTAAATTAAGGCTTAAAACGGCAAGCGAAATCCGTTTCGCCACGATACCGAAAACTCCGTTTATCGGTGTCGAAGTCGCTAACGACACGAAGTCTATGGTAGGGCTTCGCGACGTACTCGAAAGCGAAGTTTTCGTAAAGGCAAAGCCTTCGTCTCTGACCTTCGCGATAGGTAAAAACATCGTCGGCGACCCCGTCGTGGCGGATATAACCAAAATGCCGCACCTTCTGATTGCGGGTTCTACGGGTACGGGTAAGAGCGTAGGCTTGAACTCTTTGCTCGTAAGTTTAATGTACAAATACAGCCCGGCGGATCTGCGTTTTATAATCGTCGACCCAAAACAGGTCGAGTTTACGATTTTCGAAGGCATTCCGCATATGCTTTTCAACGAAATACTCTGCGACGCTCCCAAGACCGTAGCCATGCTCAACTGGGCGGTTAAAGAAATGGAAGACAGGTACACCAAACTCAAAGGCGCGCTGGTCAGAAATATCGACGAATACAACGACCAGATCGATCCGAGAAGAGAGAGAAGAATGCCGAGGCTGGTGATAATCGTCGACGAGTTTGCCGACCTTATGAGCGTCGAGAAGAAGAATATCGAAGACAAAATTGCGAGAATCGCCCAGAAGGCGAGGGCGGCGGGTATTTACCTTATACTTGCCACACAGCGACCCGACGTCAAGATTATCGAAGGTTCGATAAAGACCAACTTCACTTCGCGTATGGCATTCAAGATGTCAAACGCCATAGACTCGACCACCATTTTAGGCGAAGCGGGCGCCGAAAAATTGCTCGGCGCAGGCGATTTGCTCTATAAGACGAGTACGATGACCAACGTCGAAAGGGCGCAGGGCGCGTTTATCGGCACCGACGAAATCAAGAACGTGGTCAAGTATATCAAAGACCATAATAAATGCTACTTCAACGACGCCGCTCTTAAAGTTATTTCAAAAGACAGCGCGCCGCAGGTCGAAAGCATAAACGGCAAAGAAAGCGGCTCGTCGGACGCCGTTCCGGAAGATTATATACACGCGCTTAAAGTCGCGGTAAGTTTAGGCACGGTTTCGATTTCGCTTCTGCAACGAAAACTTTCGTTCGGCTACCCGAAAGCGGCCAAGATAGTCGACTGGATGACCGACGAGGGCTACGTGGTTGCAAGTCAGATGGGTAAACAAAAACAAGTAACTCTGTCTATGGACGAGTTTATCGAAAAATTCGGAGACGTATGATATTCAAACGAAAGAAAATAGGCGTAATTTCGCTCGGTTGCGATAAAAACAGGGTCGATACCGAGAAAATGCTTACGCTGTTAGGACACGAAAATATAACGCAGGATATTACCGAAGCGCAGATTATAATAATAAATTCATGCGCGTTTCTGGAAAGTTCGCGAAAAGAAGCGATAGACACGGTACTCGAATGTAGCGAATACCGCGAAAACGGCGTATTGGAAAAGATCGTGCTTACGGGTTGTCTGCCGCAAAAGTTTATAGGCGAACTCTTCGACGATTTTACCGAAGTAGACGTGTTTTTGGGTATAAACGACTACGAACTTCTTCCCGAAGCGATCGAAAGGGCGTATAACGGCGAAAGGGTTAATTTAGTCGGGGCTAAAAAGACTTTCGAAACGCAAAAAAGGGTAGTTACCACGCCGCTTCATTACGCGTATCTTAAAATCGCGGACGGCTGCAACAATCACTGCACTTATTGCCTTATCCCCGC
>USOJ01000235.1 GCA_900556195.1 uncultured Eubacteriales bacterium | reverse complement strand
GCTCGAAATGCTGAGGCCCCTACCCTCCATCGACGAATCCACGTTCTCGATTACGAAAGAGGTTCTGAAAAAGAAATACCCCGACTGCGTAATTGCCTATCGGTTAGGAGATTTTTACGAAATACTCGGAAAGGATGCAGTTACAATCGCGACCGAACTCGATTTAACTCTGACAAGTCGCGACTGCGGACTTCCTCATCGTATTCCGATGATCGGATTCCCATATCACGCCGCAGATAATTACGTTGCAAAAATAATTGACCGCGGACATAAAATAGCCGTCGTAGAAAAATCCGACGATATAAATATTCTCCCGCAAAAAATCTGTCATACGGTAGATGAAGAAACGGGAGAAATACTTTCCGGATATGAAATACGGAAATTCGACGGCGATATCGAAGAACCGGAGAATATTGACGATATTACGGATTCGGATATCCCCGACGAACAAACGGATAACACGTTGGCAGAAGAAAAAGCATTCGCAAAAGCCTTCGATTCTGAAGTCGTTTGCCGATTATCCGAACTTTTAGGCGATTGCTTTATTTTAGCATAAGGAGTTGAATTTATATGAAAATCGAAAAAATAAAACCTATCCCGAAATATTTACTTGCCCGTATTAAAAAAATCGATGCGGAGAATGATACCACCACACCCGGCAGAACTCGTTTTTACTCCTATCTTACGAAGAACGACGGCGAACTCGTCAAAGCAACCGTAGCCGTAAAGAACCATTATAAGCGATGGCTATATAAACAAGTCGCCGTCCATGGTCTGAATTCGGATAAATGTTTCGTCAAAGATATGGCTTTTCATTTTCTTTCCGGCTATACCGTAGGTTGGTATGAACAAGGCGCACAAACTGCTCCGCGTTGGTACGAAGATACAGAATGGGGTTATTCCTACGACAAATATTTCGATCCGTTCGCTCCGGTCGTCAACCGTGAGTATTTAGACAAATTCCCGAAATATAAGTATTCAGCCGTAAACCTTTACAATGGCGTTGACGTCCTGAAATATCTTCGCTTTTATGAAAAATATCCGCAAATCGAATATCTTATGAAAGCGGGACTTGACGGCTACGCCTTCTCTAAGCAGATATTGCAAGAAATCGGCAAAAACAAACGCTTTGCAAAATGGCTTATGAAAAATCGTGAAGAATTGCACAAAAACGAATATTATATCGACGTTATTATTCGTTCTTTCAGAACAGATAAACCGCTTGCGGATTTACAATCATATCGTAAATACCGTATGCAATTATCGAAAAATTCGGATTTGAAAGAATTACGAACGCTTTTCAAAACCGAATCGGAAAAATACGTATTTTATCTCATCAAACAAAACACGAATCCGTATTCGTATCGGGATTATCTTTACGCGTGCAACTATCTCGGCTTGAATATGACCGAAGATAAAAACCGTTATCCACACGATTTCAAACGTTGGCACGATATCCGTATCGATGAATACACCACCGCAAAGGCTATGAAAGACGCAGAAGAACGCAAAGCCCTTTACGAGAAATTCGCCGCCGTTACAAGCAAGTATTTAGGGCTTGAATACGATAAAAAATCGGTCTATATAGCCGTTATCGCACAAAATCCGTCCGACCTTATCCGCGAAGGCGAGTTGCTTCATCATTGCGTAGGACGTATGGGTTACGACCAAAAATTTGCAAGAGAAGAATCGCTTATATTCTTTATTCGCACGAAAGAGCAACCCGACGTTCCTTTTGTTACGATTGAGTATTCGCCGAAACAAAAACGAGTTCTTCAATGTTACGGCGACAACGACACCAAACCCGATGACGGCGTAATAGAGTTCGTCAATAAAAAATGGCTTCCTTACGCCAACAGAAAAATATCCTTGTAAGCAAATATTTTTGATTAAAAATTATTAAACAAATAGCGGCATAACCGCAAAGGAGATGTTAACTATGGACAACAATTATTATCGCATTACCGCATACAACAAAGATTCAGACGTTTGCCTGATTGCCGACAGCAACGGTAAATTTGAAAAATTATGGCAATTTTCATCTTTCTTCGTATGCAAAGACTTTAAAATTATTGCCGTAAGCAAAGAAGAAGATTTTTCCCTCGGCAATATTCCAAAAGCAAACCCCGACAGAAATAACATTCTAATTCGTGCATGCGGAAAAGGCAGACCGTCTATCGAAAATAACGTAATAGAAATACGCGACAAAAGTTATTCCTTAATTAGATAAATTTATCAATTTGACGATAAAACGTGCGCTTGTCTTGAAACAAGTCGGCTTCGCTTTCACCCCACAAACTCACTCGCTACGCTCGTGCTTTTGCGGGGAACCCCGATGCGCTCGCCGAAGACAAGCGCACGTCGCTCAATCAATTCATCCAAAAATAAAATCGGAGCGCGGCGTTCTCCGCTTAACCGCTTGTGAACCGCCGCGCTTTCCCGATTATTATTCTTTTATCGAAATTTATTCTTTTTCAATCTC
>USOJ01000234.1 GCA_900556195.1 uncultured Eubacteriales bacterium | reverse complement strand
GATCGCGTCGCGTTCTTTAAGCGCGCTGTCAAGGGCGTTTCTCGCCTCGTCGGCTTCTTTTTCCGCCTTGGCGCGGGCTTCGTCGCTGTTCTTGGAAGCCTCGATTTCTTTTATCGATTGAAGTTTGACTTCTTCGGTTTTTCTGTCTTCTTCCGCCTTTTTAGCCATATACGACAACTTCTCGGCTTCTATCTTCTCGATTTCGGGATCTTTCTGAAGCGAAGAGAAATATTGAGCGTCTGCGGATGCGACCGCGGGGTCTACAACCGCTTTGGCTTTGGAATATTGTTCGTTGAGTTGTTCGTACTCTTCGAGTTTCATCCACTTGGCGTATACGTTTACCGTGCCTTTCTTGTTTATCTCGGTCGAAGCGAAACGAGTGGTACATTTTTTATCCGCGTACCAACCCATAAACACGTAACCTTTCTTTACGGGGTCTTTCGGGTAATTGAATTTACATCCGTATCTTGCTTTTACGGTCTTGTTGTACTTACCGCCGCGAGCGTAGAATATGACTTTGTATTTCTTTCTCTTGATACATTTAGCCACGATGAGTATGACGAGCGCGAGGACTAATAAACATACCACTCCCAACGCGATCCACATCGCCCAATCCCACTTCTTGTCGTTGGTCAACCATTCCCAAACGAGCAATCTGCTTACGTCGTTTACCTGAAATTTCATAGTTTTGCCTTCCCGTTCAATATTTGATATTACGTCGGTTATTTCCGCGTGTCCGTATTCGACTATCGTAAAGGCGTCCGCCTGTTTTGCGATAATGCCTTCTTCGTCGAACGCGATCGACACGACGTAGTAACTGTTCGTTCCATCCACGTTTTTGAGATTCGTTTTAACCGCCGCTTCGCCGCTTGAATTCGGTTCGTAAACGGTTAAAGTTATATATTTCCAAAGTCCCTTGCCTTTTATCGCCTTTCTTTGCTCGGCAGAAAGTTTCTTTGCGTACTTATCGGGGTTACGCAGGGCTTTGAGAGTATTCCGCTCGACCGACGGCGTCGCGCCCTCTCTTACTTCTATAAACGCCTCGGCATCGAATTGCGGAGTCGCTTCGAATTCGCCCGTGTCTTCGTTTTTGACGAAGTAAGTTATCGTTATCGTGTAGCCCTGTTTGTTCTTTTTCTTGTTCTTATCCGAAGATACGGACGGCAACAGATATTTTTCGTTTACCGCTTCCGAATTTTCGCCGTCGTATTGCAGAGCCGACGGAGTGGAATAAGAATCGTAAAACGCGTCGATTATGCCTTTCGGCTCTGACACCGTCTTTTCGCCGTAAGAATACGGATTCGGGATAACCCCCGTTTCGGTAATCGAATCGATAAGCGATTGCGCCAGATTCTTGTTTTTGACGACCACGCTTTCGCCGCTCTGACCGTACAGGCCTACGTGGTGAAGATAAACGGCTTTAACGCCCTCTTCGGTTACGTTCTTCGTTATTCTGATAAGCGAAGCGATTTTCGCGTAATCGTCGCCGCTCTTTCCGTCGTCGGCAGCCGCAAGCCCCGTTTTCAGATCGATAGTCGCCGACTTCGCTTCGCCCTTTTCGTTTTTAACGTCGTAAGTCCAGATATTTATCGTAACCGTCGGAAGAGCGGAAAACGCGTCTACCGCCGTTTTGATTTCGTCTATCTCGGCTTTTAAGTAGTCGAGTTTATCCTGCAATTTAGAAAAACTTACCGTTTCGTCGAATTTCTTCGCTTTTTCTTCGGCTCTCGCCGCTGCGGTTTGCAGCCCTGCAAATTTCTCGTCGTAAGCCGCTTTGACCGCGAGCATCGCGTCGCTTACTTTTCTCTCGTAACCTACGTAGTCCTTGACCGCTCTGCCTTTCGCAACGAGTTCGTTTCTGACCGCGGTGAGTTCGCTTTGCCAATCCGCGTCTGCCGCGCCGTAAACTTTCTCGGCGGTATATTCTTCGCCGTACTTCTCGCTGAAATAAATCTGCGTATCGAAGTTTATTTCGCTTAAATATACTTTCGCGTATCTGTCGTCGAGATAGTCGCGGATTTCTTCGGCTTTTTGAAAGTAATCTGCGTAAAACGTTTCGCTGTTTCTTCGCGCATTTTCAACGTCGTAACCGCCCGGATTTCCGTCGTAATAATTTTTAAGCGAAAAGCGATTTTCGAGCAACGCTTTATCCTGCATTAAAGCGACGCTGAACGCGTACAGGGGGTTTTCCTGATTTTTTATAGTCGCGTCTTCGGCAAGATAGAAATCATAGAAGTCGTTCGCGATTTCGTATATACCCAGAACGCCCGCAAGTCCGTTCGTTCCCGAAAAATACGCTTCGGCTACTTCCTTCGGAGTTTTTTCGCCGCCGGATAAAAGCCCGTCGATCTCAGCCGAGTATATCTCGGTTTCCGTACTCTCGATACCTTTGATGACCGCGTAATGCTCTAATTTCCCGATTTCGTCGAGATAATGGTTTTTCAGCAGAGTAACTTCTGCCGCTGTATATTCGTGATTATTATCAAAAGAAG
>USOJ01000233.1 GCA_900556195.1 uncultured Eubacteriales bacterium | reverse complement strand
ATAAAGAGAAATATAAAAGAGTGTCTTCGCGATCCCGTAACCTACGTTTTTTGCACGGCGTTTCCCGTTCTTATGCTCGCGTTGTTCGCGATTATAAATTCGAGCGTACCCGAAAAACAAGTCGTTTTCGAGTATAAATCGCTTATCCCCGGCGTGATCGTATTCGGGTTTTCATTCGTGTCGTTGAGCCTTTGTCTGCTCGTTTCGAAGGACTGCAAAACGGCGTTTTTAAGGCGGCTTTACACTTCGCCGCTTAAACCCGTTGATTTCGTTACGGGCTACGCGGTTATCGGTATTCTGATCGGAATAGCGCAGGCGATAATCGCGACTTTCGCGGGTTTTATCCTGTCGCTTATTACGGGCGGGGAGTATTTTTCGTTCAAAGCGGCGTGTCTACTGATTTTGTCGCAACTGCCCGAACTTTTCATATGCGTATTCGCGGGGATTCTGCTCGGCAGGCTGCTTTCCGAAAAAGCCGCGCCCGCGGTTACTTCGGCGTTCGTTTCGGGCAGCGGAATACTCGGCGGAGCGTGGATGCCGCTCGACGCGATGAAAGGCTTTGAAAAAGTCTGCGAATTTCTGCCCTTTTATCCGTCGGTAAAAATCGGCAGGGCGATTACGGGCGCGTTGCATAGCGTACCCGACGCTACGGGCGTTTTTGTTCCTTACGCGTTCGATACGGCTACGAGTCTCGGGTTTTTAACGCTCGGCGTCTACGCCGTTTTGCTCGCGGCGGCGTGCCTTTTGGCGTTTGCCGAACGAAAGTAAGGGTTTTCATATACATTTTACTTACGCGAGCGGAAACCGCTTGACTATTTCGGAAATTTGATATATAATTTTTCTTTCGGAAGGGGTTGATTTTTCATTTCCCCTACAATACTTTCAGGAGAACCGAAATATGTCTGACGCAAAGAAATACGACGTCGTTATAGTGGGCGCGGGCCCGGGCGGAATTTACGCCGCGTACGAACTCGCGGACAAAAATCTCAATATAGCCGTTTTCGAAGCGGGGCATCCGCTCAATAAGAGAAAGTGCCCTATCGACGGCAAAAAAGTCAAGTCCTGCATTAACTGCAAAACCTGCTCGATTATGTCGGGCTTCGGCGGCGCGGGAGCGTTTTCGGACGGGAAATATAATATAACCAACGATTTCGGCGGCAGTCTGCACGAACATATCGGCAAACAGCCTGCGCTTGAACTTATGCGTTACGTCGACGATATAAACATGCGCTACGGAGGTCAGGGTACGAAAATGTACTCGACGGCAGGCACTAAATTCAGCAAAATCTGCCTGCAAAACAAACTCAATCTCTTAAACGCGCAGGTTCGTCATCTCGGCACGGATAAAAACTACGTGGTACTCGAAAATCTCTACGACGAACTCAAAAATAAGGTCGATTTCTATTTCGACACTCCCGTTACGAGTATCGACAAGATCGAAAAGGGTTTTTTGATTACCGCCAAAGGCGAAGAATATTTTTGCGATAAGTGTATCGTATCGGTCGGCAGAAGCGGAAGCAAGTGGATGGAAAGCGTGTGCAAACACCTCGATATTCCCACCATGTCGAACAGGGTGGATATCGGCGTAAGGGTCGAACTCGACGCCGAGATTTTCGAGCATTTAACCGACGAACTTTACGAGAGCAAGATCGTCTACCGCACCGAAAAGTTCGAAGATAAAGTAAGAACGTTCTGTATGAATCCGCGCGGCATAGTCGTAAACGAAAACACCAACGGCATAGTTACCGTAAACGGACATAGTTTCGAGGGCGACGATAAAAAGACGGGCAACACGAACTTCGCGCTTCTCGTTTCGAAGCACTTCTCCGAACCTTTCAAAGACAGCAACGGCTACGGCGAAAGCATAGCAAGGCTTTCCAACATGCTCGGCGGCGGCGTTATCGTTCAGCGTTTCGGAGATCTGGTAAGAGGACGCAGAAGTACCGAAAAACGTATCGAAGAAGGGCTCGTTACCCCCACGCTTTCGGCAACTCCCGGCGACCTGAGTCTCGTTTTGCCCAAGCGTATACTCGACGGAATTATAGAAATGATTTACGCGCTCGATAAAGTCGCGCCCGGTACGGCGAATGACGATACGCTTTTATACGGCGTAGAAGTCAAGTTCTATAATATGGAAGTCGAAATAGATAACAATCTCGAAACGAAACATAAGGGCTTGTATATCATCGGCGACGGCAGCGGAATCACCCACTCTCTGTCCCATGCGTCGGCCAGCGGCGTTCATGTGGCGCGGGAAATCGCCGGACGGCAGGGATGAAGTTTGATGAGTTAAAGCCACAGGCACTATGTGAAATTGTAAGATAAAGGTAGACACAAGGGAAACCACCGTGTTGTCTCCCTTTTCTTTATGGTAAAATATAAGGTGCGGTGCTAATCGTTCGAAAAGGTCAAAAAAGCGAGCGTGGACATCAGAGCGGAAATCAAAAATTGTACATAAGAGCTGTATGCCCGCATCTCAGTACGAGCACTGGGAAGTGAATATGCA
>USOJ01000232.1 GCA_900556195.1 uncultured Eubacteriales bacterium | reverse complement strand
CCCCCGCCTATATAGACCGAGTTTAATTTTTTGATAAGAGGCTTCGCGTTTTCGATTTCTTTGCAAAGCGCGTCGACGTATTCGGTCAGATGCTTTTCGGCAGATACGACGTTTGAAACGAACGAACAATACGAACAACGGGACGGACAAAACGGAATACCGATAAACAAATCCGTTGCGTTTTCGTCCACGCAGTAAAAGGGCTCCTGACTTTCGATTATTTTGCTTACGACTTCAAGTTTTTTGTCCGAAACCCGCATCTGATTTTTCATAACGTTTCGCCAGTCGTCGTCTTCGTTGTATGCGAATTTTACGGGTCGGATACCCGTCAACGCGCCCCAGGGTAAATCGATTTTCAAGTAGTCGGAAAGCGATAGATATAGAGCGAGTTTCGTAAATCTTTTAGCGTACCGTTTTCTTTCCGGCTCGCCAGCAAAAGCATGCGAATTTTCGTAATCGTAAACTTTTCCGTCGATCGTTATTTCGTCGTGAAAATTTTCGCCCCGCTCGTCGTGTTTGCAGACGATATCGAGCTCGTCCGCTCCTGCAAAAAATTTACTTTCTTCAATTAGTTCCGCTAAAAATTGCGGTTGATCCGTCTTAATACTCATTTATAGAATTATACTTTATTTCTTCGCCTATCGTGGTCGGTTCGCCGTGCCCCGCGTAAACTTTCGTATCAGGCGGTAACGCAAATAATTTTTCTTTGATTGAGTTTTTTAATTCGTTGAAATTACCCGTTGGGAAATCGGTTCTCCCGAAACTTCCGTAAAACAACGTATCGCCGGAAAGTAATGTATCGCCGAACAGGAAACAACACGACCCGGCAGTATGTCCCGGAGTATATATCGTTCGGAATTTTATTCCGCCGATCTCGGTATCGCCCTCTTTCAAAAAAGCGTCCGCGGTATAAGGAACGGTTTTTACCCCGAAGTATCTGCCGAGATTTCCCGAATTTGAAAGCAACTCGTTATCTTTTTCGGTTATATACGTTTTAACGCCTCTATCCGAAAATTTATAGCCGTCAAGCGCGTGATCGAAATGTCCGTGCGTAAATAACGCCCCTACGATTTTACCTTTATTTCCGACGGATTCCAAAACATCGTCAAAGCCACCGCCGACATCGATTATAAGGCGATTACCGGTACTTTCGTCAATAACTTCGTAGCAATTCGCGTCTAACGGCGGAACTATCCTCGTTATAATTTTAATCACGTCAACACCCTGTATATATCGTCTATTTCGGGGTTTTGCTTTACCTTCGCGATAAGCCCGTCAAGATCGTCCTTTTTGTTTAACTTTATCGTAAAGTCTACTATCGACTGACTCGTTTTGGGGTCGAGTCTGCCGTTTACCGAAGTTATCATAAGCCCCAACATAGTGCAGGCGTTTGAAACGTAAATAAGTATCGGGGTTTTTTCGCCTCCGATAACTCGTATCGCAACGGTATAACTCCCTTTATCGCCCGTCCACTCTGCTTCAAGCAGCCTTTCCGGATCTTCGTTTTTCATATTAGGGCAGTCTTTTCTGTGTACGGTTACGCCTCTGCCACGTGAAACGAACCCCACTATATCGTCGCCGGGAACGGGATTACAACACCCAGCGAAGCGAACCAACAACCCGTCCATTCCTTTAACCTTTACGTTACACTCGCCCGTCGTATGTTTATTTAACGAGTATTTCGACTGCGGCGGCGCGGCTTGCGGCACTTCTTTACGATAAAAATCGATAAGTTTCAAAAGTACCTGATTGATGGTTACCGCACCGCAACCGACTGCGGCGTACATTTCTTCTTCGGTCGAAAACGACAGTCTTTGGCTTATTCGCTCGAAACTTACCGGAGTCAACAGTTCGTCAAACTTATAACCCCTGTTTTTTGCTTCTGATTCAAGCATGCTTTTGCCGAGTTTTTCGTTATCGACTTGCATTGCTTTCTTATAGAAAGCCTTTATTTTCGCTTTTGCCCCGGAAGATTTTGCAATACGAAGCCAATCCCACGAAGGACCTTTCGATAATTTAGAAGTAATTACTTCGACCACGTCGCCGGTATTAAGCGTGGAGTTTAACGGAACGATTTTCCCGTTTACTTTCGCGCCTACGCATTTATTCCCGACCTCGGTGTGAATTCTGTAAGCAAAATCGATAGGCGTCGCATCTTTAACGAGACTTATAACTTCGCCTTTCGGCGTAAACACGAGGACTTCGCTGTTATAAACGTCTCCTTTCAGACTCTCGATAAATTCCGTCGAATTATTAAGTCCTCCCTGCCATTCCATAACTTCCCTTATCCAGGAAAGTCTTTTATCGAACGAATCGGAATTTTCTTTGTTTTCTTTATATTTCCAGTGCGCCGCTATACCGAATTCTGCGGTACGGTTCATCGCTTTCGTTCTGATTTGTATCTCGAAAATCTTTCCGAATTCGGTTACGACCGTCGTGTGAAGACTCTGATACATATTTTCTTTCGGCATAGCGATATAATCTTTAATTCGCCCCGGAATCGGCTT
>USOJ01000231.1 GCA_900556195.1 uncultured Eubacteriales bacterium | reverse complement strand
CACGGGTCCGACGGGTCCTACGGGCGCGATAAGCGTCGGACAGTTCTATACGGCAACTCAATCCGCAACGCCGAATACCGCTCTTACGATTGCGCAGACGTACAACGATACGGATAACGCGGTTACTCTCGACGGCGCCGGTACGGGATTAACGTTGCAAGCGGGAAATTACCTCGTCGAATACTCCGCAAACGCAACGGGCGCGACCGATAGCGCGACTTTGGCGGCATATCTTGACCGCAAACGGTTTCTACCGCCACCGTAACTTCTACTTCGGAGGTTCAACCCCTTTCCGGAAGATACGTCGTTACCGTTCCGAGCGGAGGCTCTACTCTCGATATAAGAAACGGCGGGACAAACGCCTTTACGGCAAATAATCTTTCGATTACCGTCATACCTTTAAGTTAAACGATAAAACGCCGCCCGAATATTTCGGGCGGCGTTTTGCCGTTTTATATTTTATTTTACGTCTTTAACTTTTGCTCTGACGGGTTTTTGCATGCAACCGATAATTACGAATAAAATTCCGAGCGCGAACAACATTAAGACGAAAAGCCACAAAATAACAGTATCCTGTATAAACGGCTTAGCGAAACAATAAACGCCGAAACTTACCATCGCTACGGCAACGAAAAACCATGCGGAAGAGTACTTATACGTAGTAACTCTCGACAGGTAAAACGCCCTTAACAGTTCGACTACGCCCCTGCACCAAAGTACGAGTCCGAATATTTTGCACGCTCCTTCAATCGGAATAACTTTGAACTGCGTAAAAATACAACCGAGCGCGATAATCGAAAGAGCGACGAATTCTATTATCGTCAACACCTTTACTATACCGTTTGACGATACCGCTTTCTTCCATAGATAACCTACGAGATACGCAACGATTATCGCCGCGATAATTATATCGATAATCGTCATACCCCAGTCTTTGAAAAAGACGTCAGTATTACCCCAAATCGGCGCAAATATTACCGCCGCGACGATACAAAATGCGCCGAGGAGTATTTCTAGCCAATAATTTTTAGTTTTTTTAGTATTGAAAACGTTTTGCATAATATTAAAACAATCCTTTTATTTTTTCCGAATCGTCGACGTCGATATTTTCGGCGGCAGGAATTTTAGGTAACCCCGGCATGGTCATAACCGTACCCGTGTACACGACTATGAAACCCGCCCCGCTCGACACTTTTACGTCTCTTACGTGAATATTAAAACCTTTCGGCGCGCCGAGAAGAGTCGCGTCGTCGGAAAAAGAATATTGCGTTTTGGCAACGCAAATCGGCAAATTGCCGTAACCTTGTTTTTCGAGAATTTCGATTTTTGCTTTCGCTTCGTCGGAAAACTCAACGCCGTCGCCGCCGTAGATTTTTTGAGTTAAATCAACTATCTTTTGTTCTATCGGCTCGGCTAAATCGTAAGCGCAGGTAAAATCGTTATCGTTTTCACATAATTCAACGACTTCTTCGGCGAGTTTTTCTCCGCCTTTGCCTCCGTTTGCCCACACGGACGAACGAACGACGTTTACGCCGAGTTTTTTACACGATTCGTCGACGAGTTCGATTTCCGCTTCGGTATCGGTCGGGAATTCGTTGATTGCTACGACGGTCGGCAACTTATATACTTTCGTAAGGTTTTCGACGTGCCTTATCAGATTAGGCATACCCTTTTCGAGCGCTTCGAGATTTTCGGCGTTCAGATCTTCTTTTTTAACTCCGCCGTGAAATTTCAACGCCCTTACCGTTGCTACGAGAACGACGGCAGAGGGCTTCAGCCCAGCCGCTACGCACTTAATATCGAGAAATTTTTCCGCGCCCAGATCCGCGCCGAATCCCGCTTCGGTTATACAATAATCGCCGAGTTTAAGCGCGGTTTTAGTCGCAATTACCGAATTGCAACCGTGCGCGATATTCGCAAACGGTCCGCCGTGTATTATTGCGGGCGTTCCTTCCATGGTCTGAACGAGATTGGGTTTTAACGCGTCTTTCAGAAGAGCGGTCATCGCGCCCTGCGCTTTCAGATCGCCCGCCGTAACGGGCTTACGGTCGTAGGTATACCCTACGGTTATTTTCGCAAGTCTGTTTTTAAGGTCGGAAAGCGATTCGGCAAGACAGAACACCGCCATCACCTCGCTTGCGACCGTTATTTCGAAGCCGTCCGACCTCGGAACCCCGTTAAACCTGCCGCCGAGCCCGTCCGTAATCTGCCGAAGTTGGCGATCGTTCATATCGACGCAACGCTTTATAGTAATGGTTTCGGGGTTGATTTTGAGCGCGTTGCCCTGATAGATATGGTTATCGAGCATGGCGCAAAGCAAATTGTTCGCCGCGCCTATAGCGTGAAAATCGCCCGTAAAATGAAGGTTAATATCTTCCATAGGAACGACCTGCGCGTAGCCGCCGCCGGTCGCGCCGCCTTTAACGCCGAAAACGGGGCCCAGAGACGGCTCGCGAAGCGCGACGACAGTCTTTTTACCCATAGCGTTAAGCGCGTCTGCCAAGCCTATGGTC
>USOJ01000230.1 GCA_900556195.1 uncultured Eubacteriales bacterium | reverse complement strand
ACTTTGGAGAGATATATGCCGCTTGGTAAACACGTACTCGGTACGGTAAACGAAAAACGAATATACGGCACGGCGAAAGTCGGCGAAAAAGGTCAGATAGTCATTCCGAAAGAGGCGAGAGATTTGTTCGATATAAAAGCGGGCGATAATCTCCTGGTTTTGTGCGATAAAACGTGCGGAATAATCATCACCCGTCTCGACGCTTTCGACGACGCCGCAGGCAAAATAATAGAAAAAGCGAGAAAATAATATGTTTTACGAGGCTTATAAAAATTTAGGAATTTCAAAAGAAGTCTACGAGTTCGGCGAAAAAATAATCGACGGACTAAAGGACAGATTCGATAAAATAGACAAAATCGCCGAATACAATCAATGTAAAGTTCTTTCGGCTATGAAGAAAAACAGAGTAGACGTGGCGTGTTTCGCCGCTTCCACGGGGTACGGGTACAACGACCTCGGCAGGGATAAAATCGAACGCGTTTACGCCGATACTTTCCATACCGAAGCCGCGCTCGTCCGCCCGCAGATCGTATGCGGCACGCACGCGCTTACGGTCGCGTTGTCGGCAAATCTGCTCCCCGGCGACGAACTCTTATCTCCCGTCGGCAAACCTTACGATACGCTCGAAGAAGTTATCGGCATAAGGGAATCGAAATGTTCGCTTAAAGAATACGGCGTAACCTATCGTCAGGTCGAACTTTTGCCCGACGGAACTTTCGATTACGACAATATCGCCAAAGCGATAAACGAAAAGACCGCGCTTATAACCATTCAGAGAAGCAAAGGCTATCAGACAAGACCGACTTTTTCGGTCAAACAGATTGCCGAACTCATCGCGTTCGTCAAAAAAGTAAAGCCGTCAGTTAAAGTAATGGTAGATAACTGTTACGGCGAATTCGTCGAAACCGAAGAGCCGTCCGATTACGGCGCGGATATGGTCGTAGGTTCGCTTATCAAAAACCCCGGCGGCGGACTTGCTCCGATAGGCGGGTATATATGCGGTACTAAAGAGTGTGTAGACAGGTGCTCTTATCGTCTTTCCGCTCCCGGGCTCGGACAGGAAGTCGGCGCGAGTTTAGGCGTTCTGACGAGTTTTTATCAAGGATTTTTCCTTGCTCCGACGGTCGTCGCCGGCGCGGTAAAAGGCGCGATTTTTGCCGCTAACATCTACGAAAAACTCGGTTTTAAGGTCGTTCCGAACGCCACGGAAGACCGCCACGATATAATACAGGCGGTCGAACTCAAAAGCGAAAAGGGCATGCTTGCTTTCTGCAAAGGCATACAGGAAGCCGCTCCCGTAGACAGTTACGTAACCCCCGTACCGGGCGATATGCCGGGGTACGAAAGTCAGGTAATAATGGCTGCGGGCGCGTTCGTACAGGGCTCGTCGATAGAACTTTCCGCCGACGGACCTATAAGAGAGCCTTACGCGGTATTTTTCCAGGGCGGCTTGACCTGGGCTCACGCAAAAGTCGGAATTTTAATGTCCTTGCAGGAAATGGTCAACGCAGGACTCGTAACGTTATAATTTTACAAAGGAATTTTTATGTGGTTTTTATACTCGATAATCGCTCTCGTTTGTTGGAGCGGTTCGGATTTGTTTTCAAAAATAGGAACTAAGCAGGACGATAAAAACAGTCATTGGAAAATGATTTTTGCCGTCGGACTTATGATGGGGTTACATTTTATCGTAACTTTGATAGGCGGGGCTATAATTAAAGACCCCGAAAGCGTACCGAAGTTTGTTGCGAGTTTATTTTATACCGACTTCACGTTCGATAAGTTTTTGATATATTTACCCGTGGCGTTTGTATATATATTGGCTATGTTTTTCGGGTACATCGGGTTAAGGTATATAGAATTATCTATATCGTCTCCTATATGCAATTCGTCGGGTTCGCTTGCGCTTATTTTATGCTTTGCGATTTCGAAATTGCCGTATAGCGGTTTTAGAGAAAATCCCATCGAAATGGGTTGGGAGAGCATTATAGGCGTTGTTCTCGTTGCAGTGGGTATCATATCGTTGGGTTTCGTTGAAAATTTCGAAGACGAAGAATTAAGGCTTAAAAGGCAAGAAAAATCAAATAAAAAATACGCAAAGAGTTTTCTTGCGTTGTTGATTCCCGTAATATATTTAATCATCGACGCGTTGGGCGGTGTCGGAGATTACTTGATAGGCGCGTTCAGTTCCGGTGAAGACGCGTTCATCCCGGAAATATCGGAATACGCCGCTAATTCGTCTTTCGAGTTTACCTTCCTTATTTTGGGTGTTATTGCTTTTTTAGTTCTGAAATTCAGGAAAAAGGATACGAAAAACTTATTCAACAACAAAGGAATGTATATTGCCGGCTTTTTTGAAACGATCGGGCAAATTTTCTATATGGCAGTAATGTTTATGGTAAATTCCGGCGTTAAGGGGTCGGCTGCGGGTATGGTAATCATTTCTGCATATTGCGCGTTGTCTGTTGTATGGAGTGCCATATTCTTAAAAGAGCGCTTGTCATGGAAGCATTACCTGACTATA
>USOJ01000229.1 GCA_900556195.1 uncultured Eubacteriales bacterium | reverse complement strand
CCGCCGTGAAAAAAATATACTCCGCGGTAATTCATCATTCCGGGAGTGTGGGCGACTATACAAGCCACTCCGCCGTTTATTGCGGGGATTGCCGCGACCCGCAAGGGGTCTCGCAAAGACGGTTTGTATTTACCTGTTGTGGTAAACCACCCTTCCGGGGGATTCTTCACTGCGCTTTGAATGACACAATGCAATGACAATGTATTTTCAGCAATCCGACAAAAATAATACAAGAGGATAAAAAATGGTGCTTAAAGATCGGGAATATAAAAAAAGAAAAGCGATGGACGCGCTTTTCTATATTTCTTTTATGATTATTCCCGTAATCGCGTTTGCTCTGTTTTACGTATACGTCAATCTCGATTCGTTTATAATGGCGTTTCAGAAGCCCGTAGACGGAAAACTCGTATTCGCTAAATTCGACAATTTCAAATGGGTATTCGAAAAACTTAAAAACGGAGCGGTCAACGACGAAGACAATCTTCGCCTTGCGTTCGTCAACACTTTCAAGACTTTCGGGGTACAGATGATAATGTTCCCGATAGGGCTTTTCGTATCCTATTTTATCTATAAAAAAATCTTCGGTTATAAAGTTTTCAGAGTGATTTTTTATCTTCCGACTCTGATTTCGGGCGTGGTGGTAAGTTTCTTTTATCTCGCGCTTATGCAGGACGGATTTATGCCGAAATTTCTGCAAAACCTTTATAATCTCGATTATAAACTCGTAAATCCGCTGGTAGACAGCGATTTCGCCAACAAGATGGTGCTTCTGCATTTCGTGTGGCTCAACTTTCCGGGCAGTCTTATCATATGGGGCGGAACGTTCTCGCGTATACCCGAATCGGTGCTCGAATCTGCGAGACTGGACGGCGTAAACTGGGTGCAGGAAATGTTCGTTATCATTCTTCCGCTCGTATGGCCGACTTTCGTGCTTATGATTACGCTTCAACTTGCGGGCGTATTCGGCGCGACGGGCGCGGTATTCCTTCTGACGGGCGGCAAGTACGCCACGCAGACGGTTTCCAACTGGATGTATATGCAGGTCTATAACGCTACCAACCCTTACGAATCGGGCACTTTATATTACGTTGCGGCTATGGGACTTATGCTTACGTTTATATCCTGCGTAATCGCGGTACTCGTAAGAAAGTTTTTGGTCAGCAAGATCGAAGAAACGACTTATTAAGGAGGGGGCATGAAGAAAAGAAGTAAATTATTCGACAGAAAATCTCCGTCCGAAATAGTTCTGTACACGCTGGTGTTTATAATTTTCTGCGCGTTCGCCTTTTCTTATCTGTATATGATATTCTGGTGCGCGTATTCGGGTATGCGAGATTTCAGATCTCTCGCCAAAAATCCGTTCGGGTTTTCTAAAATTCAACTGAAAAATTACGTCGACGTCTTTACGCTTCTCGAAGTGGGCGACAGCAATTTCTTCGATATGCTTATAAACTCGCTGTATTTCAGTTTTTTAGGACCGTTCCTTTGTATGACGGTTACGTCGATGATGGCGTACGTTACGGCGCAATATAAATTTTTCGGCTCTCGCGCGGTTTATTTCGTGGTTCTGGTCGTTATAACTATGCCGCTTTACGGCAGCGGAACGGCTATGTACAAGTTGTTGTTCAAACTCAACTTTCTTAATTCGCGCTGGATGATTTTGACTTCGCTTAACGCGTTTTCGATATACTATATGTATTTTTACGCGTTTTACCGCGGACTTTCCAAAAGTTACGCCGAAGCCGCCGAAATAGACGGAGCGAACAAGTGGCAGATATACTTTAAGATAATGTTTCCGCAAGCGGCGGCGATGTTCGGTTCTCTGTTCTTGATGCTGTGGATAGCCGATTGGAACAACTATTCTACCGCGCTTATCTATTTATCCAAACTTCCGACGTTGGCGGTAGGTATTTATAAATTCCAGTTGCAGATGACTTACAGTTCGCGTATGGATATTCTGTACGCGGCGTGTACGATATCCCTTCTGCCCCCGCTGATAATCTTTATCTTTTTCAATAACGCGCTTATGAGCAACGTCTCGATAGGCGGTATCAAAGAATAAAAGGAGTAAAATATATGAAAAAAGTTACCAAAGTAGCAACTGCGTTGCTTGCGGCTTCGCTGAGCGTTCTGCCGCTTGCTTCCTGCAAAAGCAAAAAGAAAGTCGCCAACTCGTCTACCGACGTGCAGATTTATCTGTGGAAGTCGGGTTACGGCGCGGAATTCATGAAAGAAATCGTCGCCGATTTCAATAAAAAACAAGACAAGTATAAGGTTACGCTCGAATACGACGAATCCGCCGCGACTATTATAAAAACTTTGTCGCTCGGGTCGAGCAATACCTACGATTTGTATTTCACGATGCTCAATACGAATCAATACAATAAGGATTTCGAAAATCTCGACGACGTACTCGATTATACCGTCGCGGGCGAAAATACGACTATCCGCAATAAGTATTACGACTATTTGTTAGACGGCGTTAAAAACGCCGACGGCACTACGAACTTTTTAACTTACGGTAACGGCTGGG
>USOJ01000228.1 GCA_900556195.1 uncultured Eubacteriales bacterium | reverse complement strand
TCAGACGAAGAAAGAGCGTATGACGATGTACGAGAACGATAAAAAGCAACTCGAAAGTCAGGTCGAAGAGCAGAGAAACGAACTCGGCAATCTCAATACCAAATTACAGGAACTCCGTCAGGAAGCGGTCGCTTTAAGAGAGCAGATCGCGGCGAACGAAGGTATGATCGCCGATTACGAAACGGAAATCAACTCCCTTAAAAACACGGCGGCGTACATTCGCGCGAAACTCAACGAAATCGGTGAAAAATTCACCGCGGTCGAAGAAGGCAACAAAGCCGAAGAAGAGAGAAAATCGTCCGCTTCGTTCGACGAAGAAAAACATCGCGAGATGTTCGATGAATACAGAAAGAAACGCGAAGCGCTTACCGCAGAAAGCGCGGAAGTCAGAACGCGACTTTCGTTCATCGAAGGCGAAATCAAAAAAGCCGAACTCGAAGCCGAGCAGGCTCTCGAAGAAAAGGCGGAAACCGAAAATCTCGTTCACAGAAACGAAGAAAGCATTCAGACGGATACCGTTACGATGAACAGGTATATCGACGAGTGCGAAAAAGTCGCTCTCACCGAAACGCAGAAAGAAGTGCTTAACACTCTCCGCGATAAACGCGCTTCCATGGAAAAGAAGAAAGACGCGCTTAACGAACAGGTAAAGCAGGACAATCTCACCCGCGACGCTCTGACGGCAGAAATCAATAAACTTACCGAAAGCCGCTACGGCGAAGAAAACGGTCTTGCGAAAATCGACGCCGAACTCGAATTTTTGGGTCAACGCGTTCAGGAAGAATACGGGCTCGACTACGAAGCCGCGCTTCCGCTCAAATCCGACGTTTACGACAATACCGAGGGCGAAGAAGAGATTAAACGCTTAAAGCGCAGAATCAACGCGCTCGGAGCGGTCAACCCCAACGCTATCGAAGACTTCGAAGCCGTCAACGAAAGGTACACCGAAATGGCTACCCAACGCGACGACCTTATGAAAGCCGAAGACGATTTGAAAGAAGTCATTACCCAACTTACCACCGAAATGAGTACCAAGTTTGCGGTCGGCTTCGCCAAAATCCGTCAGAATTTCTCAAGGATATTCAAAGAATTGTTCGGCGGCGGCAGCGCGGATTTGATTCTCGACGAAACCGATACCGACGATCCGCTCGAACAGGGCGTAGAAATCGTCGCAGAACCGCCGGGGAAGAAATTGCAGAAAATATCCCTTCTTTCGGGCGGCGAAATGGCTCTTACCGCTATCGCGATATTGTTCGCCATACTTAAACTTCGTCCGATGCCGTTCGTAGTACTCGACGAAATCGAAGCGGCTCTCGACGACGCCAACGTAGAAAGATTCGCAAACTATATCAACAACTTCGCGCAGGATACGCAGTTCATAGTAATCACGCACAAAAAGGTTACCATGGAACACGCGGACGCTTTGTACGGCGTAACGATGCAGGAAAAAGGCGTTTCGAAGATCGTTTCCGTCAAACTCGCCGAAGTCGTAGACGAATTAGGTGCCTGATATGGGATTTTTCGGCAAAATCAAAGACGCCCTTAAAAAGACGAAAGAAGGGCTGGGAAATAAACTTCGCGTGCTTTTCGCCCGCGATAAAATAGGCGAAGACTTTTACGACGATTTGCTCGACGCTCTCATCTCGTCCGATATTTCCGTTTCTACGGCAGACGAGATAGTCGAAAGCGTTCGCGATCGAATGATAGAAGAAAAGGTCAAGGATAAAGAAGTCGCGGTTGAAGCCCTTCGCGACGCGCTTAAAGACTGTCTGAACAACGCCGACGAATTTGATTTCGACACCCCGGCCGTGCTTATGGTAATAGGCGTAAACGGGGTAGGCAAAACCACTTCGATCGGCAAACTCGCGCATAAATTCGTAGAAGAAGGCAAAAGCGTTACCATAGCGGCGGCGGATACTTTCCGCGCGGCGGCAAGCGACCAACTCGAAATCTGGGCGAAACGCGCCAAAGTCAAGATAGTAAAGAGCGAAGAAGGCAGCGACCCGTCTGCGGTCGTGTTCGACGCGCTTACTTCCGTCAAGGCTCGCGGAACGGACGTTCTCATAATCGACACGGCGGGCGTGTACGACACGATAGCGGCGGCGAAAGCGAGAAACGCCGATGTCATAATCTGCGACACGGCGGGCAGACTTCATACCAAGTCCAACTTAATGGAAGAACTTCGTAAAATGTCGCGGATAGTCGAAAGGGAATACCCCGAAGCCGATTTCCGTAAACTCATCGCGCTCGACGCGACTACGGGGCAGAACGCTTTGAATCAGGTAGAAGTGTTCAACGAAGCGGTCGGCATAGACGGCGTGATTTTAACCAAACTCGACGGCACGGCGAAGGGCGGCATTGCGCTTGCCATCCGGCAGGAACTGGAAGTGCCGGTGTGGTACATCGGCGTAGGCGAGGGCATCGACGACTTGCAGCCCTTCAATGCCAAGGACTTTGTCGAGGCTTTGTTCTAATACGTTTCTTTCTGCTTGAATTGCATTGTCATGCAGAGGATTTCGCCTCTGCGGAGGCGACAAGGGGGCTTTGCGGTCGCCCCCTTGACCCCTTC
>USOJ01000227.1 GCA_900556195.1 uncultured Eubacteriales bacterium | reverse complement strand
CCACCTCTCCCGCTTCAACGGGAGAGCATACTCCCGGAAGGGTGGCTTGCCGCGGAGTATATAAACAAAAAAATCGAGATTTGATATGAAAAAATTATTACGCAATTTTATTTTAATGTTGACGGTAGTCGCTCTTTTATGCTTGTCGTCGTGCAGTATCATATCCGATATTATCGATAACGTCGTAGACGACCCGACGAAAAACTATCCCCAAGAGCAACCTTCCGACGATTACGTAGACGAAGAATTACCGTCTTATATACCGTTGGTCGATTTGTCGGACGGCAATTCGTCGCACGGCTATACTTATTTTACGACGACGGATAATTCGACTGAAAAAATCGCGTTGTACAATTCGCTCGAAAGGGTTTATACGACGTACGACACTTATAAAGACGCAGACTATCGGAAGGTTTATGGCAATAAATACGCATACGTGCTTGCGGAAGTAAACTATTCGGGGCTTACAACCGACGAAGCGATCGCCGTGTGGAAAACTTTCCGCGACGATAATCCGCTTGCATATTGGTTCGACACGTCCGTTTACTATTCCGATACTTCGCTCTATATCGTTACGGACGCGGCGTACGCGAGAGCGAGCGACAGAGAGGTTAAACTCAATCGTATCCGTAAAACGATGTCGAAATATCTTTACGAGGCGCGTAAACAGACTACGACTTACGAGCAGATTATGTGTCTGCACGATCTTATAATTTCGGACGTAGACTACGCGTATAATCAGAGCGGTCAACCGTCTACCGAAGCGTGGGCGCATAACGTTATCGGCGTCGTCGAAAAGAAGGGCGTCGTGTGCGAGGGCTACGCGAGAACGTACCAACTCGCGCTCAATCTTTTAGGGATAGACAATTATTTCGTAACGGGACAGGGGCTGGATAACTACGGCAGAGATTCCGGCGGGCACGCGTGGAATCTCGTTAAATTAGACGGCAACTGGTATTGGGTAGACCCGACGTGGGACGACGGCAATTCGTCCGACTACGCCGATTATACTTATTTTCTGAATACGGACGCAACGTTTTTAACTCATCATAAATATCATACGCCCGATACTGCGGGTACTACGAGCAGCGCGGTCAACTTTTTGTATACGTTGCCTAGCAGAGCAACTACCGAATACGAAAACGACGATATATGGCTTGCGGGGGGGCAGCGTAAAGGGGGCGATATTACTTACAGACGTTCGCGTTACGACGGAATAGAAGTTACAGACGTAACCAAAAAGTATAAAAGCGGTCTGTTTTTCGATAGGTTGCAAGACAGAACGCTCGTCGTTCCCGAATCGGTTACTTACGGTACGAGGGATTACGCCGTAACGTCGATAGCCGTTTCGGCATTCTTCAACAGAACCGATTTAACCGAAATATCGCTTCCCGATTCGCTTTTAAGAATAAGGGAACAGGCGTTTTCGGGCTGCAACGGAATAACGAAAATAACGCTCGGGAAAGGTCTTGAAAAGATCTGCGATTACGCTTTCAGAGGCTGTACGGGTATAAAAACCGTAAATTACGGCGGAAGCGAAGCAGATTTTGCCAAGGTAAAAATAGGCAGCGGCAACGGCTATATTACGTCCGCGACCATAACCTACGGGGAATGATTTATTCTTGTCCGGCATACAGAACAAATAAAAAAAGGGGTACCCCTTTTTCGTCTGACGACGAAAAAATTCTTAAAGGAGAAACCTTATGAAAAAAAACCGTAAAATTATCCCCGCGATTCTTTTAATCGCAACCACGGCTTTCGCTTCGTTCGCATGTAAAAACAAAGCCGATACGAAGACTAAACCCGTAGACAACGAAACGGCGTTTGAAGCCTATAATTCGGCGTCGGAAGGTATGAAAACCATTAAGAAATATTCGTTGAAAAATCAGATTTATTATAAAAGCGATTTCGATAATATATTATCCATTACCGTAGACTCTACCACTTTTGACGTAGATAAAAGCATTTACGCATCTGCTCAATCGGAAAGCGGCGATTATACGTTTTTTGAATGCGCAGAAAAAGCCGACGATACTTATAACGTCGTGCGCGCACATCGTCCCGATTCGAATCGGAAATGGGACGTCACTACGGATTCGCAAACCGATTACGATGTACGAAACGAAATAATCGGCGACTCTTTTATTGCATCCGAAACATGGATTAAAACAATGCTCGTCGGGTTCGATTTTACCGACGAGTTAAGCGAAGCGGACGTTGATTTCGAATGTTCGGCGACCGTATCGGGCAGCGGAGTTTACGTTATATACGGTAAGGGCGTCGTCAACGAAGACGGGCTTATATCTCTCGGCAACGAACAAGAGAAACTCGAGGTTACTTCGTACGTTTTCGAAACGAAACTCACGTTTAACAAATCCTGTTGGCTCGGTTTGTGGGTAAAAGTCGAATTAAAAGGTAAGGTAGACGGCAAAAGCAAAGCGATGATTTACGAAAACAACGCCAAATACGGAAATTCTTTCGATAAATCCATATACGACAGCGTAAAGAGAGAATTGCAAAAAATTCAGACGTCCGATAAAACTTAATCGTATTGTTTCTTAATATTAAAGGCGGCTCGC
>USOJ01000226.1 GCA_900556195.1 uncultured Eubacteriales bacterium | reverse complement strand
CGCAAAGACAGAATAGTTTAATAAAAACGAAAAAGGTGCAAAATGAAATTCAAGTATAAAATAACCAAATCCGTATACGTTACTTTGCTTGTCGTGGCGGTCGCGCTCGTTTCCGTCGGTTGCCTTATCTTTAACGTTATAAGGCTCGTAAAGGCGATAAACGCCGATTTCAAGGGTATGGACGTATATAACACCGCTTCGCTCGTGCTTTGCCTTATTCTTCCGTTCGTTTGCGGCGCGTTTATAATCGCGCTTCTGGCAAACTCCTACTATAAGGCGGAAAACGGCAAGTTGACGGTAAGGCTCGGATTTCTGAAAGACGAGTATAAATGCGCCGATATCGACAACATAATAAAGAATATAAAGACTGACCTTTTAACCGTAACGTTTAAGGACGAATCGACTTTAAGAATAATAATCGCGCCTGCCGATTTCGACAACTTTTCGGCGGAAGTGATGAAGCAGAATAAAAACATCGCTTACGGCGAAATTGCCGAAGACGATCAGAAAAAGAAATAACTACGCGTAAAAATAAAAGCCTTCCCTTGCGGGAAGGCTTTTTCGTTCGTTCGGTTATCTTAAATTACCGTACATTGCTTTGAGGTATTCGGCTGAAAAGTCGGGCATATTATTGCTCCAACCGCGCTACGCGATATTATCTTGAAAAATAGTAAAACGTTTCGTCTTCGCGGATAAACTTAAAACCGCAGGCGATTATCATTTTTTTCGACGGTTCGTTTTGTTTGTAACATTTCGCCGTAGGGGTAAGCGACAGGCTCTGCGCAAAGTCGGCGGTAAGCCCGAAAGCCTCTTCGCCTCTGCCTTTGCCCGAAAACGCCTTTGCGATTCTGCAACCCGTTTCGGCTTTTCCGTTCACGGTGGCGTTGTAGGTTATCGTTTCGCCGATAAGTTCGCCCGTTTCTTTATCGCGGACGGCGAAATTTATCGAATCGCCGACGGCGCGGTCGAACGCGACTATATCGTAAAACGTATTTTCGTCTATCTCCGAAGTTATGCCCTCGTCTTCGCGGTAGTCGTAACCCCAGTATTTATTGTTGTCGTCGTCCGTGCACAGCGCAAGATAATTCGCTTTGTCGGCTTCGGTTATTGCCGAGAGAATTACTTTTTTGCCGATTATTGTCGGAATTTCGACGTCCGCGTAAGGGGAATTTACTTTGACTACATTTTTGTTTACGAGTTTTATCGGGTTGTATTGAAGTTTCGACGTACGAAGCCCCGCGTCGCCGCTGTCGTCTTCCCGGTTGACGAATTTGAGAAAATCGTACTTTTCGCCCGCGTAGTTTACGAACGCGTTGAACGTGGCGGGGTACGCCCCGACTACGCTTTTAAGAGCCTTTTCGATATGAATAATAAGCGTATCGCCCTGAATTTCGCCTATCGTGAACGAAATCACTTCGCCGTTTAACGTGAATTTTCCGCCGAAAAGCCCTATTTCGTCGAATTTATCGAGCAATTCTTCGGTGTGTTTATATTCGTCGGTTTCTTCGAGATTCGCGATTGCGTGTTCTGCGCGATAGCGCTTCAAAAATTCTCTTACGGCGGGTTTGTCGGCAGGCAGAAGCGGGGTAAATTCGGCGGTCGGGTATAATTTCCCGAACTTGTTTATGTGGTTTCGCTGACCGCTGAATTTCTTACCCGAAAAGGTCTTCATTTCGGAAAAGTCGTATATATAATCGCTCCATTTTCTGTCGTACGCATACGAGATTTTGTTAAAAACGGGGTTGCTTTTAAGTTTAGTCAAAAGTTCGTCGCTTACGCCGTAAAATTTAAGCGGAAGGTCGTTTTCCCGGCAATAATCGAAAAGTTCTTTGCAGGCGGCGATTTCGTCGCCGCCGTAGGGGTAACTGAAAGCGACCTCGCCCGAAACCTCTTGTTTTGAGATGAACGAGCCGTCTTCGGTAAGGCAAAACGCGAGATTTACTCCCTTATGCCACATGAAAAAACTGCCCGTGGACACGTCGTTTACGCAAAGCGGACTTTTTTCTATTATCGGAATATATTTTTTTAATATCTCGATTGAGTAATTTTCGAATTTAAGCATTTGTATAATGGCTTCCACGGTGAAAGCAAAATTTTGTCATTCTGAGGCTCTGCCGAGGGGACTTCGCAAGTTTGCTCAGGATGACAATATAATTACCGTCATTGCGACCCGCAAAGTGTCTATAAAAGACGGCGTCAAATCGTCGTAACGATTAGCGATAAAAGTTTATTTACCGAAGATTTCCTCGGTTTTGTCTTCGGCGTACTCTATAAGTTCCGCCAGACGATCGAGATCGTCGCGGGTAAAATAGTCTACGTAGATCCGCCCTTTGTCGTCGTTGCCGATTGCCGAAACTTTCGTGCCGAAAACGCGTTGCATGCGCTCTACCAGATCGCGGAGTTCGAGGCATATATCCGCTTGTTTTTTCGGCTTGGGTTTAGGCTTTTCGCCGTTAAGTTTTCGGATAAAGGCTTCTAACTCTCTTACGCTCCACCCGTCTTTTACGGCTTTACGCGCCAGCGCGGATTGTTTTACGAACGGAAAAGTTACCAGCGCGCGGGCATGCCCCGCCGACAGTTCGCCGTTT
>USOJ01000225.1 GCA_900556195.1 uncultured Eubacteriales bacterium | reverse complement strand
CGGCAGTTACGGCGGATATTCGTCGGAAGAGAGTTTGTCTGCCTCTTACGGAACGTATAAAAAGAGTTTCGCAAACTCATATATGCAAAATCGTAAAGCCGCCGCGCCAGCGCAAAAAGCCGTTGGTTCGGGCGACGATTATAAGGCAGGGACTAAGGTTATACATAAAAAATTCGGCGAAGGTATCATAGTCGCGCGTAAACAAAACGGCGACGACGTGGTTATCGACGTCGCGTTCAAGGGTATAGGCGTAAAATCGCTCGTCGTAAGATACGCCCCCATAGAGGTGGTAAAATGACCGAAACTCAACGAAAACGCATGCGCGAACTCGTAGACACTCTTAATAAGTACGCCTACGAGTATTACGTTCTCGATAATCCGAGCGTTCCCGACAGAGAATACGACAAACTCTACGACGAATTGCAGATTTTAGAGGGCGAAACGGGCGTTCGCGAACAGGACAGTCCCACGAGAAGAGTCGGCGGCGAACCTATTTCGGCTTTTACGAAGCACGAGCATATTCATAGGCTTTACAGTCTTGATAAATGCGTTACCGAAGAAGAACTTTCCGCTTTCGACGAAAGGGTGAGAAAGGTCGTGCCCGACCCGACGTATACCGTAGAATATAAATTCGACGGATTGACTATGTGTCTGACTTACGAAAACGGTTTGTTCGTAAGGGCTACCACGCGTGGTAACGGAATAGTCGGCGAAGACGTAACGGCGCAGGCGCTCACGATAAAATCTTTTCCGCTTAAAATCGACCGTAAAGACGTAATGGAAATTCAGGGCGAAGCGATTATCCGCCTTTCCGTGCTTGAAAAATATAATGCGACTGCCGACGAGCCGCTTAAAAACGCAAGAAACGCTGCGGCGGGGGCGATAAGGAATTTAGACCCGAAAGTTACCGAAAAACGCCGTCCCGAAATTATTTTTTATAACGTAAACTACGCCGAAAACGGCGGATTCGATTCGCAACTCGAAATTTTCGATTTTCTTAAAAGAAACGGTTTCAAAACGTTTGACTTTTTAAGAGTGTGTAAAAATCTCGACGAAGTAAAAGCCGCTATCGACGAAATCGAAGTCGGCAGAAGAAGTATAGACGTATTAACCGACGGCGCGGTCGTGAAACTCAATTCCGTAAAAGAAAGAGAGATTTTAGGCTATACCGATAAATTTCCGCGTTGGGCGGCGGCTTATAAATTCGAAGCCGAAGAAGCCGAAACAACGGTAAAAAGCGTTCGCTGGCAGGTCGGCAGAACGGGTAAACTTACTCCGCTCGGCATAGTCGAGCCCGTCGAACTCGCAGGCGCGACGGTGAGAAAAGCCACTCTCAACAACTACGGCGACATACAAAAAAAACGGGTAAAAATCGGCGGCAGAGTGCTGATAAGACGGAGCAACGAAGTTATTCCCGAAATTTTAGGCGCGCTCGGCGACGAGGGCAAAGAGGTCGAAAAAATCACGGTATGCCCGTATTGCAAAACCCCCGTAGTCGAAGTCGGGGCGAATTTATTCTGCCCGAACGAAGATTGTCGTCCGAGAGTGCTTGCAAAACTCGCGAATTTCGCCTGTAAAGACGGTATGAACATCGACGGGTTTTCCGAAAAAACGGCAGGAGTACTCTACGACGAAATCGGAGTCGAAAACTTTTCCGAACTCTATACGCTCGACAGAGAAAAACTCGTCGCTCTCGACGGTTTTCAGGATAAAAAGGCGGATAATCTGCTTTCTGCCATAGAAAAAAGCAAGAACGTCGCGTTGCCTAACTTTATTTTTGCGCTCGGTATAGACGGCGTAGGCAAAAAGACCGCCAAAGATTTAGCGAAAAAACTTAAAACGCTCGGCGGCATAGCGAACGCGTCTGTTGAAGAGTTGTCCGCTCTCGACGACGTCGGCGAAGTCATGTCAAAGTCGATTTTCGATTATTTTCGCAGCGAAAAAAATAAAAACGAAATCGAAAAATTACTTTGCGCAGGCGTAAAAATCGCCGAGCAGACAGAAATAAAATCAGGTAGTTTTTCGGGCGAAAAAGTCGTGCTTACGGGTTCGCTTACTTCTTATACGAGAAGCGAAGCGGGCAAACTCGTAGAAGAACGCGGCGGCGAAATTCAGTCGTCCGTAACCAAAACCACTACGCTCGTTATCGCGGGCGAAGCCGCGGGCAGCAAACTCGACAAGGCTAAAAAACTCGGCGTAACCGTCATTGACGAAGAAGAATTCAAAAAGAGATTATAGTATTTACATCATATTACGCTTGATATTTTTCGAGAAATGTGATATTATACGCGCAGACGGACGAGAAGCGTTTATTAAAATTCGTCCGCAAAGGAAGAAAATATGCAAAGTATGACCGGCTACGGCAAGGCCGAATATGCCGAAAACGGAATAACTTTAACCGTCGAAATAAAAACGGTCAACAACAGGTATCTGGATATAATTCCCAAATATCCGCGTTGTTTCGTGTTTTTGGACGACGTTATAAGAAAAACCGTTCAGAGTAAACTTTCAAGGGGCAGGGTCGAACTGTTCGTTTCTTACGACAATACGTCGGACAGCGGTAAAACGCTTATAACCGACGAGGGGCTT
>USOJ01000224.1 GCA_900556195.1 uncultured Eubacteriales bacterium | reverse complement strand
GCGGACAAATCGATAATAAGACACGGAGAAGATTCGTGTTTCGTTACCGCTGCTTTCGACGTAACCGATAATCCGACCGTAAAAGGGATTCTCGAAGATTATTCGGACGAAACTCCCGACGACGAATTGATTATAAGTCGCAAGTTTACTTCGGACGGCAAGTCGCAGATAAGGGTCAACGGCGAAGCCTATTCCGCGTCGATGCTGAAAGGTATAACCGGGTATTTAATCGACGTACACGGGCAAAGCGACCATTATTCGCTGTTAAAATCGAGCGAACAATTAAAAGTTTTAGATAAATTCTGCAAAAAAGAACTCGAAAGCGAGTTTGTCGTATTAAAGGAGATTATTTCCGCATTGAAAACCGTCGACGAAGAATTAAAGCGTTTCGGCGGCAGTGAAAGCGAAAGAGCGATAAGGGCGGATATCCTTAAATTTCAGATAGACGAGATAGAAAACGCGGATATCAGGGACGGCGAAGAGGAAGAATTACTCGAAAAACGAAAAAAAATTCAGAATGCCGAGAAAATCTCGGAAGCCTTTTCGCAAGCGAAATCCGCGCTTACGGAAGAAAATTGCGCGTTAGATTGTTTAAGCGGCGCTGTAAGGGCAATAAGCGGAATTTCTTCGCTCGATAAAAGATACGCCGAATTCGAGGAACGCCTGAAAGCGGCTTATTCCGAAATAGAGGACGTGAGCGAAAGTATTGCAGACGTTTCAGATGATTTCGATTTTGACGAAGCGGAAGCGGATAAGGTTGAAAGCCGCCTTGATCTCATTAAAAATCTTAAAAAGAAATATGGTGCAAGCGCAAGTCAAATCGAAGAATTTTTAACCGAAGCAAAACGAGAATATGAAAAATTAGTCAATTTCGACGTCGAATACGCAAAATTTTCCGCCCAAAAGGCTAAATTGATAATTTCTCTTAATTCTTCTTATAAAAAGATTACCGATATCAGACGCAAATTTTCTCTTGATTTCTGTAAGCGTGTAACAGAACAACTCAAAGCGCTCGGAATGAAGCATGCAAACTTTGAAATTACGTTTTCGGAAAAAAGCGAAGTCGAAAATGCGCCTTACCCGGAAAACGGTAACGACGAAGTCGAATTCAACTTTTCGGCTAACTTAGGCGAACCCGTCAAACCGCTTTCAAAAATAATAAGCGGCGGCGAAATGAGCAGGTTTATGCTCGCGCTTAAAGTTATTACCAGCGGATATCATGATATATCTACTTATGTTTTCGACGAGATAGACGTCGGAATAAGCGGCGCGACCGCAGAAGTCGTTGCCAAAAAGTTTGCCGATATTTCACGTAAAACGCAAGTACTTGCGATTTCTCACTTGCCCGTCGTTTGCGCCATGAGCGACGTTCCGATAAAGATTTCTAAAATAGAAGAAAACGGAAAGACCGTAACCGTAGTGAAAAACCTTTCAAAATCCGAGAAGATATATGAAATAATGAGAATTATGAGCGGCGAGAACGCAAGCGATATAGCCTATAAACACGCCGAAGAAACGGTTAATTCGTGCGACGCTTATAAGTCAAGAATATCATCACAAATATAAGACGGTCGCGGAACAAAGTATTAGCCTAAAAACACGGCGCAAGACCGAGTTCAAACACAATCACCTGTGGCTAACCGCATAATCTCGGTTATACGCGGCATACTTACTGCAAATGCTGCGCTTAACGAAAAACAAAATAAGAACTATCGTTTTAATATTCGTCGCGGTATTGCTTTTTTCTCCGTTAGTAGGAAATAAAGCGTATGCAAGCGGCGAATTTTTATATTTAGGCGGTATTCCCGCCGGATTTACTATAAAAACTAACGGCTCGACGGTCATAGGGCTAAACGACGTGGTTACGGAAAAAGGTGTAGAGTCGCCCGCAAGAACGAACGATATCAGAGTAGGGGACGTAATATTGTCGGTCGGAGGTAACCCGGTAAGTAACGTACAGTCTATAGCCGAAGCGATTAAAAATTGCTGCGGAAATCCCGTAGAGGTCGTTATATCGAGAAAAGGGCAAAAGATCGTTAAATATATAACTCCCGCAAAAGACGTAGGCGGAAATTATCGGCTCGGATTATTTTTAAGAGACGACCTTAACGGAATAGGAACGATAACGTATTTCAGAAATAACGGTGAATTTGCATCGCTCGGTCATCCCGTTTTAGACGAAAGCGGAGAAAAATCAGACGTATTCGGCGGAGATTGCTATCTTTGTTCGATAATAGGACTTGTAAAAGGCGAACGCGGTAAGGCGGGAGAACTTAAAGGAATTTTTATCGATACCGATAATATCGGAACGATAACTAAAAATACCGACACGGGATTATACGGAAAGACCGCTGAAAATTTTTCGTTTAAGAAGTTTACTAAAGTTGAAGTAGGCGTGGGAATTGCAGGTAACGCTTCGATAGTAACTTGTATAGACGGAGTTTCCCCGAAAGAATACAGTATAAGTATAGTAAAAACCGATTTTAACGATAAAGATAATAAAAATTTCGTAATAAAGATAACTGACAGGGAATTATTAAGCGCGACTAACGGTATTTTGCAGGGAATGAGCGGAAGCCCCATAGTTCAGAAGGGTAAA
>USOJ01000223.1 GCA_900556195.1 uncultured Eubacteriales bacterium | reverse complement strand
CTTGTACAAAGAAACTCACTACGCAAGAGCGGGTTATGGTAAACTCGGTTTCCGTTGCGACTACGGTCCCACGTCGATGGTTGAAGTAAGACAGGCTATTACTTACTCCATTAACCGTGATGACTTTGCAAAGACCTTTACCGGCGGGTACGGTAAAGTAGTACACGGACCTTACTATGAAGGTTTCTCTGCTTTCGTTGCTCACAAAGACGATATAAACCTTAACTCTTACAATTACAGTGTCGACAGCGCAATCGAAGTTCTTGAAGACGCCGGTTGGATTTACGATAAAAACGGCAATGAATACAAGTCCGGCATTCGTTACAAAAAATTGACGGGTTATGAAAAATCCGTAGATAACCTTAAATTCAAGACCGTAAACGGAAGGTATAAAACCGTAAAAGTCGGCGACGATTATTATATGCCCCTTGCCATTAACTGGTACGGAACTATTCCTAACCCCGTTACGGATCAACTTAAAACCGACTGGCTTAACGGTTCGGCTCTCAACAGTATCGGTATGTATGTTCAATATATTTCCACAGATTTCAATGGTGGCGTATATGGTGAATTTTGCAGAGTTGAAGGATACGGATATAACGGAACGCCTAAACTTAACGCTATAAACTTTGCAAGCGGTTTCACTTCTGCGGCTTACGATTATGCGTTTAACTGGACTATTGATCCCGATATGTATGACGATATGTCTACCGCATACCTCATGGACGAAGCAGATTTCTGGGCTGATTATCAAACAAAAGAATAAGTTGTTTACTATCAATTATCAGACTTAAGGTAAACGATACGGGGCGGCAAATTTGCTTACCCCGTATCGCTTTATACAAAATACTCTCGACAGCGTTTGTTTTAACGCTCCCACGGAGGAAACATGGTAAAATATATACTTAAAAGATTATTATATATCTTAATCGTATTTTTCGTATTGTCGTGGATAATGTTTATGGTGTATAACCTCGTTCCTTACGACAAGGCTGCCGAATCCGCAAGGCAAGAAGTTCAGGCGGATAAAACGGGGCAGACCAAATACGAAGAAAGATATGAATATTGGCAAAAAAGATACGGTCTGGACGGTTCTAAGACGCAGAGATATCTGCGTTGGATAGGCGTTTATCCGTATGCCGACGGCAGTTTTAAGGGTATGCTTCAAGGCGAATTCGGCGACTCTACGTATTTTAACAAACCCGTCGTCGAAGTAATTAAAGAGCCGATGAAAAATACGATTTTCATCAATATTTTCGCTACTATTCTCGCGCTCGGGATAACTATTCCCCTAGGAATATTCTGTGCCGTCAAGCGAGGTAGTAAGAGGGACGTTGCCGTTCAGGTCGGAACGATAATAGGGTACAGTTTGCCAACCTTTTTGATAGCAATCGTTTTTATTTGGCTGTTTGCCGTGCTGATACCCGCATTCCCGGTCAGCGGTTCGATAACGGTCGGAAAAAATTATACGGGAATGCGCTTGTTTGTCGATAAATTGTATCATATGGCTTTGCCGCTTATAGTAATGACTTTTTGTTCGCTCGGCGGTATGACGAGATACGTCAGGGCTTCTATGATAGAAGCGCTTTCTATGGACTGTATCCGTACCGCAAGGGCGAAAGGCGTAAAAGAAAAGACGGTTATTTATAGCCACGCTTTCAGAAACGCTCTCGTTCCGATTATTACGCTTATAATAGGTTGGTTTTTAGGTATATTTTCCGGTTCGCTGATGATCGAGCAAATGTTCTCGCTTAACGGTATCGGCAAAACTTATTACGACGCTTTGACAAGGCATGATAATGCGGTTATCCTTGCGTTACAGATGTTCTATGTTTTGATTTCCCTGTTCGGCAATCTTATTATAGATATAGTGTACGGCTTGGTAGATCCGCGTATAAGAGTAACGAAATAAGGAGGTTTATAATGTCAGACGATAAAAAATTCGATTTTAAAGACGAAAATATAACCTCCGCTTTGCAAGAAGCCGTTTCCGAGGATAAGCCGAAAGAAAAGAAGACGAATAAGGGCGGATTTTTCGATAATTTCCTTACAGGTGTCGCTACGGTTTTTACTACTCTCGGCAGATGGATTAAAAGAATGTTTTGCGGTGCAAGTAAAGATCTGGTTAAAAAAGATGCTCTGAGTGTCGAAGATTTAAGCAGTCCTACGAAACTTGCGGTTAAATCGTTTTTCCGTCGAAAACTCGCAGTTGCGGCGTTGGTCGTGCTGGTTTTAATGTTCGTGTTCGTATTCTTGGGGTCGGCAATAATTCCCATAGAATATAAAAGCGATGCGTTGCAAGCGAATATGTCGCCCGTTTTGTCAATGCGCAGCGTTCCGAAGCAACTTAAAAACAACGTTAAGTCTATAAGCGGTTATTCGGGTTTTACCATCGGTGTCAGCAAAGACAATACGATGTATATATGGGGCGCGACGAAAGATAATCTTACAAAGTATAATTATAAAAATTTCCCTTCGGCGATTCAAAAAAATAAGGTCGTAGAGGCTTCGGCAGGGCTTGATCATATCGTCGCGATAACTACGGACGGTAAGGTGGTAGCCTGGGGCAATAACTTTAACGGACAATACGGTCGTAATTTCAAAGAGGACGATCCCGTCGTAATGATGCCCGAAGAATTGATTTCGGGTACGATAGACGC
>USOJ01000222.1 GCA_900556195.1 uncultured Eubacteriales bacterium | reverse complement strand
CGCTTAAAATAATATTCTTTTTTATTCTTATTCGCCTTTGAACGGCAATAAAGCGGCGATACGCGCTCTCTTTATTGCGGAAGACAACATTCTTTGATGCTTTGCGCAAACACCGGTCATACGACGGGGTAAAATTTTGCCCTTTTCGGTAACGAACTTCTTGAGTTTGTTAACGTCTTTGTAATCTATCGCTTCGGCTTTATCGACGCAAAAAGCGCAAACTTTTCTTCTTGCCGGTTTTCTCATCGGCTTTCTGGGCGCGGTAGCGGCAGCAGACGCTTCGGTTACGGGCGCAACAGTCTTTTCTTCCATTTTGAACACTCCTTTTATACTAAATTAAAACGGTAATTCGTCGTCGTCAACCTGTTGAAGAGTAGGTCTTTCGACGGCGCGCGGCGCGGCGTGGGACGTATCGTCCGACGAACCTTCGCCTTGATTCCTTACGGAAAGGAATTCTACTTCGCTCGCGACTATATCGGTAACCGTTCTCTTGTTACCGTCTTTATCTTCGTAAGAACGATTCTGAAGCGAACCTACGACCGCGACTTTACTGCCCTTTTTAAGGTATCTGCCGCAGTTTTCGGCGTGAGTACGCCAGACCGTGATATTAAAGAAGTCGGTTGCTCTTTCCCCGTCGCTGCCCGCGTACGGTCTGTTGACCGCCAGACCTAATCTGCAAAAAGGTACTCCGCTCGGAGTTTCGGACATTTCGGGGTCTCTCGTTAAATTCCCAATAAGATAAACTTTATTCATTAGTTTCTCTCTCCCGATTTTATACTCTGGTTATAAGACGTCTTAAAACGTGCTCGGTAATGCCGACGACTCTCTTGACTTCCTGTACAAGATTGCTGTCGCCCGAAAACGCCATATATACGTAATAACCTTCCGTCTTGTAGTCGATAGCGTAAGCGAGTTTCTTAACGCCCCACTTTTCGATCTTTTCGACTACACCGCCGTTTTTAGTAACGACGCCTTCGAATTTGGCAACCAAAGCCTCTTTCTCTTCGTCGCTGATCGACGCGTCTAAAATGTAGATCATTTCGTAGTTGTTCATTATCTTTACCTCCCGGACTTATTCGGCTTACGGATGCGCCGTAAGCAAGGTAACCGAAAGTCGAGCGTTGCAGATTATACCGCCCGAAACTAACGGTAAGTGTATTATATATATTTATTTATAACTTGTCAAGCGTTTTGTCGATAAAAGTCGCGTATAAAAGTTATACGTTGAGCGAATTAGAAGCGGCAATCATACATTCCATCATACGGGTGAACGTCATGTTGCTCCAGAATTCGCGGTTCTTGTACGTAACGGTTCCCGTCGTCGAATCGACCGTTATATACGCCGCCGCTTCGGTACGTATATCTTCGGAAAACTGATATACGTGCCCCGCTTCGTACGTCGGACTGTTTTCATCCCCCTTAGCAATATCGTTGGCAACGAGTTTCAATATTTTCCCGAACGCATCGTCGAGTTGTTCTTCTTTGGCGGTTATTATTCCGACCTGTCTGAATTTACCGAGCGTCGCATTGGAAATATCTTTCATTTTATTAGATATTTCGCCGAGTTTAGTCGTTCCCCCGATTAAGGATAACGGATCATCGGCTTTGACTTCGCCGACCACGTCCTCCAAAGTCAAGTCGTTCAATTTTTGCGTAAACGTACCGTTTTTGACTTCCGCAACGGTAAGACCGACCATTACAGCGGTTATACCCGCAACCTTTTCGCCGTTGTCGTACCAACCCTCCGCGTGTGCGTGCGAAAGAGAACAATCGATACCGTCGCAATACGTACATCCCATCATTTCGCCGAGTTTGACGTCGTCGAGAAGCGTGTCGAATTTAACGCTCCCCGTAAGTATCTTACCGATATTTATATCGCATATCTTTTTCGTAATCGGATCGGTAATCGCGGTTGCGCCGTCTTTCCATTCTTCGCCGTCTTTGGTATACCCTATCACTTCGCCGAGCGGTACGTCGCCGAGCGCGTCTATAAATATATCGAAAATATCCGACGCTTCCGCTCCGTCGAAGAAGGGCGCGATAAGTTTATCGAGAGTAATTTCGTAAAATTTATAATATTTCGATTCTATCGCCTCGCCCCGACTATCCGTCCAACTGCCGTCGTCCGCGCGGTTCGCGCCTAAAACGTAGCCGATCTTTATACCGTCCGTAAGCGAAAGCAAGACTCTTTCGATCTGCTTGCCGTCTATCTTTTCCTGCGCGAAGATCTTTGCTATATCGTTTATCGGGGTTTCGAGAAGTTCGTTAAGAGCACCGTTTACTTCTTTGCCGGCGTTCGAGCCTTCCGACCATACGTAAGCCTTTTTCTCTTCGTCGTAACTAACTTTCAGAAGTCCGCCGAAGCCGTCGCCGAGAGTCATATCGCCGCAATGAAGCATTATTTCTTTAGCGATTTTCACGCGGAGTTTGGTCGCGTCGAGTTCGTCTTTGCCGCCGAGCAAGTCGCTAACGCGGACGTCGGACATGGCAACGAGCATACCGACTTTGGGTTCCTTACCGTCTTTATTAAGCCATTTTTCGCCGTTATACTTATATCCGAACGTTTCGAGAATATCTCCGAAAGAGGCGTCGCCGAGCGAAAGCGCGATTTCGCGAATTTTTTCCCACGCCCCGGCGTCGCCTTTAAGCGCGCGGTAGATTTTGGTCAGGTCGA
>USOJ01000221.1 GCA_900556195.1 uncultured Eubacteriales bacterium | reverse complement strand
GCCCCGTAGCCGTCAGATCGTCAAGGTGTTTATACATTCCGACTTTATTGTCGAGAAACCACCACGCGGGACCGTATTGAATCTTCCCTCTGGCTTCGTCGGACTGAAAACAACCGATAAGCGTCATTATTTCGGCGTTCATTTTGGGGTTAAGGTTAAAAATTATAGTCCGCGGCAAGGCGTTTTCGTCGTTTAATTTATCGAAAAGCCTTGACGTGTTTCTGATACTGTTATCTTCGGATATGCTGTCGAAGCCGGTATCCAAACCGAGTTTTGCCAGCATAGCGGAGTTGTTATTACGCATTGCGCCGACGTGTAACTCGGTGCGGATATTGCGGCTTGCGTACAACTTCATCAGGTAATACGTCATATACCCCTTGAACGCGTCAACCTGCACCTGCGTAAGCGTTTTACCCTTTCTGCGTTCATCGAACGCTTCTTCTGCGACGCGCCTTTCGGGCACTTCGCATACTCTTTCGACTGCTATATCGCTGGCTACCGTTCCGACTTTAATAAACTCTTCGAGGCGATCGGCTATTGCAGCCTCAAAGTCGCCGAAAGTATTGATTTTTTTCGTTTTCGATTCCAAAATCGCAATAAAATCGTTATATTTTTCGGCTTCAATGTTCATCATCTTATCCGCCCTGAAAGCGGGGGTAACGGTGAATTTATAGCCCTTTTTCTTAATTTCTTCAAACGTAGACAAATCGTCGAAAACTTCGTTAGTCGTAAAAATATGTTTTACGTTCGACTGCTCTATAAGTTTTTGCGGAGTTATATCGTTAAGCGCGATATAATCGTTACACCAGTTCCATATCGTTTCGGCGTTTTCTTCGTTTATTTCGAGTTCGCAATTGAAAAATTCTTTAAGTTCGAGTTGCGACCAGTGATACAAGGGATTTCCGAACGCGGTAGCCAGAGTTTTACAATACGCAACGAATTTGTCGTGGTTGCTCGCATCGCCCGTAATAAGATTTTCCGAAACGCCAAAGTTACGCATAAGCCGCCATTTATAATGATCTCCGCCGAGCCATACTTCGCAAACGTCGTTAAAACGTTTGTTTTCAAGTATTTGTTTTTCGGACAAATGGCAGTGATAGTCGAAAATCGGCATATTTTTAGCGTAATCGTTGTAAAGCCTTACCGCCGTTTTGTTTTCAAGTAAAAAATCGTCTTTTATATAACTCATAATTCAACCTCTCAAAGCACCTGAAGGTTAATAAGGCTCGAATTGCCGCCTCTCCCGATCGGCGTACCGCCCGTCATTACGACCTTGTCGCCTTTCTTTGCCAAGCCGCTCTTTATAGCGCACTCTTTGGCAAAATAGAACAATATATCGAGCGACGAATACTCTTCGCTCATTATAGGCATTACTCCCCAGGAAAGCGCGAGTTTTCTGAACGCCTTTTTATCCGAAGTCATACCTATAATCGGTTCTTCGGGACGGAAGCGCGATACCATGCGAGCGGTCATACCGGTGTGCGTGCATACGACTATGACTTTCGCGCCCAAATCATGAGCAAGAGTGCAAGCCGAATGGGATAACGCTTCGCCTACCGACGAAATGATAAACTGATCTTCGGGAATGACCTGTATGTACATTCTGTTATGTTCCGCCTGTTCTACGATCCTTGCCATCGCCTGAACCGCTTCGACGACGTATTCGCCCGCAGCGGTTTCGCCCGAAAGCATAACCGCGCTCGTACCGTCGTAAACGGCGTTCGCCACGTCGGAAATTTCCGCTCTCGTCGGACGTTTGTTATGAGTCATAGATTCGAGCATTTCGGTCGCGGTAATGCAGCGTTTACCTAAAATTCTGCTCTTGTCTATTATGTGTTTCTGAATGTTCGGAAGTTCCTCGTAAGGTATTTCTACACCGAGATCTCCCCTTGCGACCATAACGCCGTCGGACGCTTTTAATATGCTTTCGAGATTTTCTACGCCCGCGCTGTTTTCTATTTTCGCTATCAGGTCGATATCTTCGCCGCCGTTGGCTTTCAGAAATTCACGAACGCATTCGATATCTTCTTTACACGAAACGAACGACAAAGCGATAAAATCAACCTCGTTTTCAATACCGAAAAGTATATCTTTTTTATCCTGTTCGGACAAAAAGTCGAGTTTTAAGTGTTTGCCGGGGAAAAACATACTTCTGTGGTCGGAAGTTTCGCCGCCGACTTCTACCGTACAATGAACGTTATTACCTTCGACTCCGTCTACGACGAAAGTCATAAGCCCGTTATTGAGAAGTATTTTATCTCCCTTTTGCATGGATTCAGTGATATTTTTATATGACACCGAAACTCTCGTTTCGTCGCCCATAATATCGTCGGTCGTAAAGGTAAATTTATCGCCTTTATTAAGCATGATACGCCCGTTTTTATATCTGCCGGTACGGAATTCGGGACCTTTGGTGTCGAGCATTATCGGAAGCGGAATTTTGCGTTCTTCGCGGAGTTCCTTTACGATATTTATCTTTTTCAACTGCTCTTCGTGCGTGCCGTGCGAAAAGTTAAGTCGGCATACGTTCATACCCGCGTCGAACATTGCCGAAATGGTTTCTTTCGTATCGCTCGAAGGACCGAGAGTACATACTATTTTCGTTTTCTTCATAAAACCTACCCCATTGCGGTATTATCGTTTTTACAAGCATATTATACAATGTTAATAAGAAAA
>USOJ01000220.1 GCA_900556195.1 uncultured Eubacteriales bacterium | reverse complement strand
ACGGATCCGTCGAGTCCTGCGTTCTTTGCGATTTGCCTTACGGGTTCTTCGAGAGCGGTAAGTATAATCTGCGCGCCGGTCTTTTCGTCTCCCGAAAGTTTAGCAATTAAGGCTTTAAGAGCGGGAATAGCGGTAAGAAGGGCAGTTCCGCCGCCGGGAACGATACCTTCTTCAACTGCCGCTTTCGTTGCCGCCAAAGCGTCTTCGATACGCATTTTCTTTTCTTTCATTTCGACTTCGGTTGCCGCGCCGACGTTGATTACTGCTACGCCGCCCGCAAGTTTGGCAAGTCTTTCCTGAAGTTTTTCTCTGTCGTAATCGGAAGTCGTTTCCTCGATTTGTTTCTTGATAGACGAAACTCTTGCCTTGATTGCATCCGGATCGCCCGCGCCGTCTATAATAACGGTATTGTCTTTATCGACCTTGATTTGTCCCGCGCGGCCGAGCATGTCGGGCGTAACGTCTTTGAATTCTACGCCGAGTTCGGAAGAAACGACCTGACCGCCGGTTAAGATAGCGATATCTTCGAGCATTGCCTTTCTTCTGTCGCCGAATCCCGGTGCTTTAACTGCAACGGAATTGAACACACCTTTGAGTTTGTTTACGACCAACGCGGCGAGCGCGTCGCCTTCAACGTCTTCCGCAATAATTAAAAGTTTCTGTCCTTGTTGAGCGATAGGCTCGATGACGGGGAGTATTTCCTGTACCGAAGAAATCTTCTTATCGGTTATAAGGATAACGGGATTGTCGTAAACGGCAACCATTTTATCGGTATCGGTAACCATGTACGCCGAAGCGTAACCTCTGTCAAACGACATTCCGTCAACGGTAGAAAGTTCGGTCTTCATGGTTTTACTTTCCTGAATGGTGATTACGCCGTCTTTGCCGACTTTTTCCATTGCTTCGGAAATAAGATTGCCGATATTTTCGTCGCCCGCAGAAATGGAAGCGACTTGCGCGATCGCATTTTTGGATTCGACGGGTTTGCTTATCTTTTTAAGTTCTTCAACCGTCGCGTCAACTGCTTTTTGAATACCTTTTTTCAATACTATCGGGTTTGCGCCGGCGGCAAGGTTTTTAAGTCCTTCTTTGATGATTGCCTGAGCCAGAACTACCGCAGTGGTCGTTCCGTCGCCCGCGACGTCGTTAGTTTTGGTGGAAACTTCCTTAACGAGTTGCGCGCCCATGTTTTCGAACGGATCTTTAAGTTCTATTTCTTTGGCGATCGTAACGCCGTCGTTGGTAATAAGCGGAGCGCCGTACTTTTTATCGAGAACGACGTTTCTTCCTTTAGGTCCTAACGTAATTTTAACGGTGTCGGCAAGGGTGTTTACGCCCGCTTCGAGAGCCTTTCTCGCTTCTTCGCCGTATTTTATCTGTTTTGCCATAATCAATCACTCCTTATAATATTATTCTACCACGGCAAGGACGTCCGATTGAGTTATAATCGACACTTCTTCGCCGTTTACTTTTGCTTTGATTACCGCGTTTGCGGGGAACAAGACGACATCGCCTTCTTTAACGAGCATTTTATCGTCAACTCCGCATCCTGCCGCCAATACTTTGGCTGTAACGTATTTTTCCGAAGAAGAGGGAAGAAAAAATCCGCTCTTCGTCGTTTCGTTTTGTTCTTTCAATTCAACTACGATATTGTCGTATAAAGGTTTAATTTTCATAATTTACCTCCGATTTTCGTTTTAGCACTCTATATGTTTGACTGCTAACACTATTATAGCCGATTGTTAAGATTTGTCAATAGTTTTTACGTTGGTTTTAATAATTTTTTCGCAAAAATTATTTTTTAAGTTTCCCATTCGACAAATCGAAGAAAATTATTGCTAAATACCGCGAATTGTGTTAGAATATAGTAAATAAAACCTTTCGGGGACGTATTTATGGATAAATGGGATAAAAGATTTATCGAGATGGCAAAACTCGTAGCGACGTGGTCGAGTTGTTATCAGGAAAACAGGCAAGTCGGGGCGGTTATAGTGAAAGATAAGAGAATTATGACCACGGGATATAACGGCGCGCCGAGCGGTATAGAAAACTGCAAAGCCCGCGGCGAATGTTTAAGAAGAAAATTAAACGTGGCAAGCGGGACGAAACTCGAACTTTGTTACGCCGTTCACGCCGAGCAAAACGCCATCGCGCAAGCCGCCAAACTCGGTATCTCGGTTGACGGAGCAACTTTATATTGCACGCATCAGCCGTGCGTGATATGCTGTAAAATGATAATAAATTCCGGAATCAAACGCGTCGTATATTGTTACGGCTATCCCGACGAATTCTCTATGGAACTTTTCAAAGAAGCGGGAATTACCGTCGAACAATTAAACGATTGATTTATAAATAAAAAAGGAGACGAATACAATGAGCAATAACCCCATCGTAACTTTCAAAATGAAAGGCGGAAAGACTTTTTACGCCGAACTCTATCCCGAATACGCGCCGAATACGGTCAATAACTTTATTTCTCTTATAAATAAAGGATTTTACAACGGACTTTGTTTTCACCGCGTAATCGAAGGATTTATGATTCAGGGCGGAGATCCGAAAGGTAACGGAACGGGCGGTCCGGGGTATACTATAAGAGGAGAATTCGATAAAAACGGATTCAAAAACCCGTTAAAACATAAACGAGGCGTACTTTCTATGGCTCGCTCGTTGATTTCCAAAAC
>USOJ01000219.1 GCA_900556195.1 uncultured Eubacteriales bacterium | reverse complement strand
CGATTTGGGTTACTTCCGCGGCGGCGGTTATTCGTCGAGATTCGTAACCCGCGCGGAAATGCCCGCAACCATGATAAGACTTAACCTTATCAAAGGTTTAGGACCCGTGCTTCAGATCGTCGAAGGCTGGACGGTTAAACTTCCCGACGAAGTTACGGATAAACTCTGGAAGAGAACCGACTACACCTGGCCGTGCACCTGGTTTGCTCCGCGCGTAACCGGCAAGGGCGCGTTCAAGTCCGCTTACGACGTTATGAACAACTGGGGCGCGAACCACGGCGCGATTTCTTACGGACATATCGGCGCAGACCTTATCACTATGTGTTCGATGCTCCGTATCCCCGTATGTATGCACAACGTAGACGAGAACGACATCTATCGTCCGTCGGCATGGGGCGCGTTCGGTATGGACAAAGAAGGTCAGGACTATCGCGCTTGCGCCGCTTACGGTCCTCTCTATAAAAACATAAGAAAATAATTTAAGCGTAACGCTTACTTTCCCCTGCGGCTGACCGTAGGGGAAGTTTGCGTATTTTAAGGTAAAATGAAAACTATCTGGTACGATAAAGAAAACGAAGTCAATTCTTACGCGGAATGCGTAAGCCGCTTTCGCTACGACGACGGCGAATGCTACGCCGATATTTCCGCCGACGGAGAATTCGAATTATATATTAACGGCAAATTCGCGGCTAACGGTCAATACCCCGATTATCCCTTTTATAAGGTATACGAGCGCGTCGATATAAGCGAATTTTGCGTAAAAGGCGAAAACGTTATCGCCGTAAGGGCGTATCACGACGGACTTAAAAACAGTTCCGTATGGTATCCGAAGACGGCGGGAGTTGCGTTCAGAGTATTTTCGGGCGAAGCGGTTTTGACCGAATCCGACGAAAATACCCTTGTAAGAAAGTCGCTCGTATATAAGTCGGGCGATATGGAAGTCATAACCAATCAACTCGGATATTCCTATAAAGCGGATCTGACGAAAGAAGACGATTGGAAAACTCGTATCGGCTGCGACGGCTTCGTAAATGCCGAGGTCAAAGACGCCGATTATACTTTTAATTCTCGTCCCGTAAAGCGTTGCTTGCTGTCCTCGCCGCTCGAAAGTAAAGCGGTCATGCAGGGCTATTTCGTAGAAGCCGGCGGAGATCTGCCGTCGCTTAAAGCGCAGAACGCTCTTTTGGGCTTCGTAAGATTTTCGGATATGACGGGCAAAGATAAGATAAAATTTGCCGATAAACCCGTCGGATTTGCCTGCGAAAAAGGCGACGGAATTTACGCCGTATACGACCTCGGCAGAGAAACTTCGGGGTATATGAACTTCGATATTACCGTTGACGAAGACGCGGATATGATCGTCGCTTACGGAGAGCATTTGTCCGACGGGAGAGTAAGAGCGGAAGTGGGGCTCAGAAATTTCGCTTTTTCGGTTAAACTCAAAAAGGGCAAAAACGTCTTTTCAAATTATATACGCCGCCTGGGGCTTCGGTATCTGCAAGTGTACATATATGCGCATAAGGCGACTATCGATAAATTGACGGTACGGGAATATTTTTATCCCGTTAAAGAATTACCGAAAAAATTCAACGATAAACTCGTCGAAAAAATCTACGAAACGGGCGTAAGAACGTTAAGGCTCTGCATGCACGAGCATTACGAAGACTGCCCGTGGCGCGAACAGGCTCTTTACGCGATGGATTCGAGAAATCAGATGCTTTTCGGTTACGGCGCGTTCGGCGAATACGAATATCCGCGCGCGAGTTTAAGGACTATCGCGCTTTCTACCGACGAAGACGGATTGTTTTCGCTCTGTTCACCCGCAAAGATGAATATAACCATTCCGATTTTCTCGCTTTTCTGGGTGCTTGCGCTTTACGAAAACGCGAAAGTCGATATTGATAAAAAATTCCTTGCCGAAATGATACCGCACGCCGAGCGGATAGCCGATATTTTCGCGGCGGGACTTACCGAAAACGGCGTAGAGAGTTTTCAGGGCGTAAGGTACTGGAACTTTTACGAATGGTCGGCGGGGCTTGACGGCGGCGAAATTTTCAAAAAGGTCGAAAGCGCGCCGTCCAAAGATTTAATTCCCACGGCGATATTCGCTTTGGCAGCGGAATATGTTTCCGAACTCGAAAAAATTCTCGACAGAAAAGAGCAAGCCGAAACCTATCGTAAACTTTCCGAAAAAGCCGCGTCGGCGGTCGGGAGTTTCTACGACGAAGAAAGCGGGCTTTACTATTCCTATATAAAAGACGGTAAAAAGACGGGCTTGCACGCCTATTCGCTTGCCGCGGCGCTGTATTCGGGCGCGGTTGAAAAAGACAGGGCAAAAAAAATTGCCGAACTGTTAATCGCGAAAGACGAAAGAATTACGCCTTGTACTCCCGCGGCGTTGCAACTTTATTACGAAGCGATAATCACTTATTCCAAAAACGGACTTGACTTCGTCTGGAACGATATTGAGGAACGTGTCGGAAAGATGATATATTCGGGCGCGACTTCTCTTTGGGAAACCGATCTCGGCGAAGCGGACTTTGAAGAAGGCGGCAGCCTTTGTCACGCATGGTCGGCTGTTCCTTGTTATATCTACGACAAATTCGGCAAATAACGCCGTCCATGGAGTAATGACATAGTAATACCGTCATCGCGTCAATGGCGAGTTAAATAATTTGCTTGCAAGGATT
>USOJ01000218.1 GCA_900556195.1 uncultured Eubacteriales bacterium | reverse complement strand
ACGCTACGCCCAATTCGACTTCGACGATACCTTCGTCTAAAATTCTCATCGTTATCGAACTCGTCTTCATATATTCGAGTATAGACGCTTCATGCCCCGCGATTGCGTCGACGTAACCTATACGCATGGCGGCGAAAACTTCGTCCGTATCGCCGAAACACAGCAGATTTTTAAGCGAAGGAATCAACGCGTCTGCCGATTCGGTGAAAAAATCCTCCATTTTGCTTGCCGCCTGCACGCCGAGAACTTTGTTTTCGAGGTCGCTTATCCGTTTTATATCCGAATCGGACGACACGGCTACGACCTGTTTGCTTTTAAGATACGGGGTCGAGCAGTAGTACTCTTCGGCTCTGCCCGTTATCGGAAAACATCCCCAGACGCAATCTATTTCCTTTTTTTCGAGCATCAATTTTTTCTGCGTCCACTTTATTCGTTTGAAAACGGGGGTATAACCGATATGTTTGCAGACTTCTTTGGCGATTTCTACGTCGAGACCGATAAAATTGCCGTTTTCGTCGCTCGAAACGAACGGGGCGTAATAATCACAACCGATTACGAGATTCGGCATATTGCTGCGGTCGTCGGTTTCGCCTTTATTTTTCGAACAGGACGAAATCGAAACCGCCGCCGTTATAAGGGCGACGAACGCAGCGATTTTTCTTAATAGCGATTTAGTCATCGTCCGAATTCTCCTTTTTTTCCCGTTCGATAATTTCTCCGAGTTTATCCGAACACTCGTCGAAACACTCTAAAATCACGGGGTTGAACGCTCCGCATTCGCCGTTTTTAATCATTTTTACGGCTTCGTCGTGCTAATACGCCCGTTTATAGGGGCGCTCGGAAATAAGCGCGTCGTATACGTCGCAAACCGAAACGACCTGCGCGGCAATCGGAATTTCGTCGCCTTTAAGTCCGTCGGGATAGCCTTTGCCGTCGTAGCGTTCGTGGTGCGAGCGACAGATCTGCCTTGCGTAATTTACGAGCGGTTCGTCTTCGAAATCGGCAAGGTCGATAAGCATCTCTTCTCCCGCCGTCGTATGAGTTTTGATTATTTCGAATTCTTCATTCGTTAGTTTGCCCTTTTTGTCTATAATCGCGCGGTCGATCTGCACTTTGCCGAGGTCGTGAAGCGCGGCGGCGGTGGATATAACGAAAATATCTTTCGCCTTAATATCGCAATCGTTTTTCTTTGAAACGAGTTTTTCGAGCAGCAACCGCGTAAATTCGGTGATGTGCGAGGCGTGATTGCCGACGTAACCGCCGCGTTTTTCGATTATTCTGCACAATATTTCTACTATCATATCGCGGTTCTTTTCTTTTTCGCGCATCTGACTTTTAAGTTCGAAAATCAGTCGCTTTTGCCGCGAGTAGACTGTTATCGTGTTGGAAACCCGTCTGTATACCACTTTCGCGTCGAAAGGACGGGTTATATAGTCCGAAACGCCCTTTTCGTAAGCCACCCTTACGGTGTTCTGCGATTCGTCGCCCGTTATGGTGATTACGGGTATTTCGCCGATGAGGTCGTTTTTATTCATGTAGTCGAGTACGTCGAAACCGTTCATATTAGGCATGATAAGGTCGAGCAGAACGGCGGAAATCCGAGTTCCGTACTCGTTCAACTTATTTATACATTCTTCGCCGTCGGCGGCTTCGATGAGGTCGTATTCGTTTTTGAGTATGCTTACGAGAATTTCGCGGTTTATGTCGGAATCGTCAACGATAAGCACCGTTTCTTTTGCAGGCGTGAATTTTGCGGCGGATTTTATCGCCCTTTTATCTTTTTCGCCCACGGCGCAGTCCTTTTTCTTTTTGGCAAGGTACATAAACTCGTCCGCTCTGCCGACCGCGTCTTTCAAAGTTTCGTTTACGCAAAGCACCCCGCCTACGCTTACCGTTGGTTTTATGGAGGGATATTCGTCGATTACGGTAGATCTGACCGTGTCGGAAATATCGCGCATACAGCGATTGAACGATACTTCGGTCATACCGCCCGCGACTATCAGAAATTCGTCGCCGCCGTAGCGGATAACTTTATCCGTCGAACGAACGCATTTTCTTATGGTTTTAGCGACCGCTTTAAGCACCGCGTCGCCCGCGTCGTGTCCGAAAAGATCGTTATATATCTTGAAATCGTCAAGGTCGATCATGGCGACCCCGCCCGTAAAACTTTCACCCGCAAGGCTCTCTTCGTAATAGCGGCGATTGAAAGTTTCGCACAGGATATCCGAATAACTTCTTTCGAAATAATCGTTGGCGGTTTCTATCCGTCTTTCGTCGTCGGTGAAATAGACTATAACGTCGTCTTTGAAGTGCTTAATCATCTCTACGACGCAGGGTTTGCCGTCTACTTCGCGATAATCGGCGAAAACCTGAAACGCGCCCGCTTTGGTCTTTTCGACCTTACAGAACTGCCGTTTTTCGGTAAGAGCGCGATAACTTATACACACGGGGCAAGCCTGATTTCTGCCCCATATCTCTTAACAGTTTTCGTTTTCGCCTACGTTGCAGTCTTTTTTAAGTCCGCCGACTTCTTCCGCTTTCAATACTCTGACCGTATCGAAAGTTTTTTCGAGAGTTTCGATTTCGGCGTTCATCTGATTTTTCGTTATTCCGATTATTTCTTTACCCATGATTTTTATTTATTCGTTTTTTATATTTTCTCCGCGGTAAACCACCCTTCCGGGAGTATGCTCTCCCGTTGAAGCGGGAGAGGT
>USOJ01000217.1 GCA_900556195.1 uncultured Eubacteriales bacterium | reverse complement strand
TGACATGTTTGTTTAGTGTCATTCTGAACGTAGTGAAGAATCTCCCGGAAGGGTGGGCTTCCGCAGACCGTATACGAAAACTAAAAATCTTTGGCGAAAGAAATTTCGTCGATTGCCGTGATTAACGCCTTTATTTCGCGACGAGTGTTCATCGGCGACGCGCTTACCCGAACGAGTCCGAATTTTTCGGTGCCTAAAAATTTATGCATAAGCGGGGCGCAGTGATATCCGCCGCGTACCGCTATCGCGTAGTCGTCGGATAATCTCGCGGCGATTTCCTGCGAAGGGAGTTCCGCGTGTTCGAACGAAACTATTCCGAACGGGTTAGGCAGGGAATACACCCTTAAAAACGGGCGCGCGGATAGTTCGGAAACGAGATAGTCGGTAACTGCCGAAAGTTTTTCGGCGGAGTAAGAAAGCGTAGACGAAACGTACTTTACGCCTTCTTTGAGCGAGCATATCGCGGGCAGGTTGAGAGTACCCGCTTCGAGCCGTTCGGGGTAGTCCTGCGGCATGTCTTTGTTGAAAGAATCGCTGCCCGTTCCGCCGCGTATAAAAGGTCGTATAACCGCCTTATCGCCGAGTATAAGCAGCCCTACGCCCTGAATCGAGCATAAGCCTTTATGTCCCGCAAGGCATAACGCGTCGGCGCGAAGATTTTTAATTCGCAACGGAACGTGTCCGCCCGTCTGCGCTCCGTCCACGATATATTTTATATTCCTTTTTTCGAGCAGTTTGCCGACGGCGAAAATATCGTTCGGCGCGCCGCTCACGTTGGAAGCCGCGCTTAAAACCACGAGTTTGGTGTCGGGCGTAAGAGCCGCTTCGACGTCTTTCGCGGTTACGCCCGAAAGGGTCGAAGCGGGCTTTACGAAACCGAGAGAAATCTCGTTTCGGCTTTCTAAATCGTACAGCGGGCGCAGAACGGAATTGTGTTCGGTAACGCTCGTCAATACCCGACCGCCGCGCTCGTACATGCCGTAAATCGCGGCGTTTATAGCGGCGGTGCAGTTCTGCGTGAAGACGACCCTTTCGACGTTCGCGCCGAATAAATCGGCTACCGTTTTACGGGTTTCGTATACGTCTTTCTGCGCTTTTACGGCGAGTTCGTGTCCGCTTCTGCCGGGGTTGGCGTTAAGGTATTTTATTGCGTTTATCGCCGCTTCGGTTACGGCGGACGGCTTGAAACCGCCCGTGGCGGCGTTGTCGAGATATATCATACTAAAATTGTATTTCATTATCGCGTTATAAATTCGTGTCTGACGTACAAAAAGGAGAAAATAAAATGAGATATTGCATAGCGGTTTTCGCTTCGCGAACGCAGGTGTACGAATTCGTCGACGTCCTGCTTTCGGGCGGAATAAACGCGAGAGTAGTAAACACCCCCGCCGAAGCGCACATAGGTTGCGGAGTTTCGGCGGAATTTCCGTATATAAATTTCCCGTACGCAAGCGGAATAGTAAGAAGGTTTTCGTCCTTTCGGGGATTTTATCTTTTAGACCGCACTCCGCGTGGGGTAAGAGTTACCGTGTTGTGATTTTCGTCGTTGACGAAATGGCTATCTATTTACTGTCATCGCGCCAATGGCAAGTTAAATAACTTGCTTGCAAGGGATTATTTAACGAAGGTATTCATAAGGCGATTGCAATTGTATAACAATTGCTAAAACGATAGTTTCAAACGCGTTAGCGTTAATCGCCGAATAGCAGTAGCGTGGCGATCCCGAGGATTGGTGTGCGTTCGTTTATGCAGCCGCTCCGACCTCTATTGCGGGGATTGTTTCGCTAACGCTCAACATGACAAATGCTTGTTTGCTGTGGCTAGTCTTTTGCGACCTGCCGATGGAATTTCACTTCGTTTGCGATGACGTTTGGATTACCGAAAATAAAAAATACTTTCAAAACGCCCGATTTCTGTTGTGAAATCGGGCGTTTTGTGCTAAAATCAAAATATGACCGAAGATAAAGCGTTGAAATTGGTAGACGCGCTCGAAAAACTTTATCCCGACGCGAAACCCGCGCTTAAATATAACGACCCTTACGAACTTCTCGTCGCGGTCGTGCTTTCGGCTCAATGCACCGACGAAAGGGTCAATAAAGTTACCGAAAAACTCTTCAAGGTCGCGGATACTCCCGAAAAAATGCTCGCGCTTACTCAGACCGAACTCGAAAGATATATCTATTCGTGCGGATTTTATCACGCGAAAGCCGAACACATTTTGTCGGCGAGCAGGGATATCGTCGAGAAATTCGGCGGACGAGTACCCGACACGCGCGAAGAGTTGCAGACCCTTGCGGGCGTGGGCAGAAAAACCGCCAACGTGGTTTACGCCGTCGCTTTCGGCGGCAACGCTATCGCGGTCGATACTCACGTTTTCCGCGTGGCTAACAGAACGGGATTAGGACGGGGCAAAGACCCCGCGGCGGTCGAAAAGGCTTTAATGAAAGCGATACCCGAAAACGAGTGGTCGAAAATGCACCATTGCCTTATATGGCACGGGCGGCTCGTCTGCCATTCGCGTTCGCCGATGTGCCGTAAATGCGAGATAATCGCTCTATGCGAATACGAAAATAAAAACGATTGACAGGTAGAATATGTTCGTAGATAAATTTTTGGACAAAGAAACGATAACTATAAAATCGGGCGACGGCGGCGACGGCGCGGTTTCGTTCATGCGCTATAAAGGCGTTGCCAACGGCGGACCCGACGGCGGCGACGGCGGC
>USOJ01000216.1 GCA_900556195.1 uncultured Eubacteriales bacterium | reverse complement strand
TTATAAGCCCGTTCGCCGTTTTCTGTAAGCCCTCTTCGCTCATAAGGCGTTCTTCGTAGAGTTTTTCGCCGGGGCGAAGACCCGTGCATACGATGTCGATATCCACGCCGGGTTCGAGTCCGGATAACTTTATAAGGTTGTACGCAAGGTCGTAAATTCTGACCGGCTCGCCCATATCGAGTACGAAAATCTGACCGCCTTTCGCATACGCGCCCGCCTGCAAAACGAGCGAAACCGCTTCGGGAATGGTCATAAAGTAACGGATGATATCCTTGTGAGTAACGGTAACCGGTCCGCCTTCTTTGATTTGTTTTTTGAAAAGGGGAATAACCGAACCGTTTGAGCCGAGTACGTTTCCGAAACGAACGGCAACGAATTTGGTTGTCGCGCTGTGCTTGCCTATCGTCTGAATAATCATCTCGCAGATACGCTTGCTCGCGCCCATTACGTTGGTCGGGTTTACGGCTTTGTCGGTAGAAATCTGTACGAAGGTTTCCGCGCCGTAAAGGTCGGCGTATCTCGCCACGTTGAACGTGCCGAACACGTTGTTTTTTATCGCTTCGTTGGGCGAAGTTTCCATCAAAGGCACGTGCTTGTGCGCGGCGGCGTGGAATACGATTTGCGGGTGATATTTCGCGAATACGTCGCGTATTTTACCCGCGTCGCGGATACTCGCTATCAACGTAAGCAAGTTAAGGTCTTTGTGCTTGCGTTTGAGTTCCTGTTCGATATCGTAGGCGTTGTTTTCGTAAATGTCGAGAATAATGAGTTGTTTGGGGTTGTGGGTGGCTATCTGACGGCATAATTCGCTGCCGATAGAACCGCCTCCGCCCGTAACGAGTACGACTTTGTTTTCGATATAGCCGATAATTTCGTCGATGTTTACCTGTACCTGTTCTCTGCCGAGCAAGTCCTGAATATCTACGTCGCGAAGGCTCGAAACCGAAATCTGACCGCTGACGAACTGATAAGTCGTGGGCAGAATTTTAACGGGGCAACCCGTTTCGCGGCAACGGCTCATTATCTTGTTCAGTCTTTTTTTGCTGCAAGACGGCATCGTTACGAAAATCTCGTCCACGCGGTAACGAATAGCGTATTTCTTGATTTCGTAGGTTGACCCCACTACTTTTACGCCGCATATGATTTTGCCTATCTTGTCAACGCTGTCGTCTATAAGACAGACGGGCTTGTAGTTGAATTTCGACGAGTGGTGAATTTCGTTAAGAAGGGTTGCGCAAGCCGAACCCGCGCCGACCAGCATTACGCGTTTCTGAGTTCTTATGATACTCTTCGCAAAATACTTTCCGACGGAAAGTATTCTCGCGAAAAATCTTATAAAGCCGGTGGCGAAAAACGTTAAAACGGCAAGACAGGCAATCGTACCTGCGTTTATCGGTCTTCCGTAGGACGGACGGATCCAGTAGTATAGAACGTTGAGCGCGGTTACGCAAAGCACGCCGAAACCGAGTTTCAACGCCTCTATTATGCCGATATTCGACAATATGACCGAATACATTCCGAACAACGAGAAAAAGCCTATCGTAAGCAATACGTTGCAAACGCACCACACGATAAGTTCTATCGTTATTTCGTAGTTGTCGAATCCTATGGTCATTATATATGCAAGACTTGCCGAAGCGAATACCGCCAGGGCGTCGAGCATTATCAACAATACGGTTTTTAATACGTCGTTTTGTCTGTTTCTCATCCGATAATCCTATCTCGATAGATATTAACTTTATAATAATAGCACGAAATATGATTTATGTCAAACTTTAATTGATAATTTGCGCCGTTAAATTATATATTATAAACGTAGGAAAAGGTCAAATGGAGATATTTTCGGCTATCGTGTCCGTACTCGGCGGGGTCGCGACCTTCGTGTACGGATTAAAATTGTTGGGCGAGGGTACGGAAAAACTCGTCGGATATAAACTCAAAAAATTCGTCGCGGGGTGCGTTAAAAGACCTTTCGGCGGTTTTCTCGCGGGCGCGTCCGTCGCCGCGCTTACGCAAAGCAGCGCGGCGGTTACCATGGTTACGGTAGGGCTTGCCGAATCGAAAGCGATTACCTTTTTACAGTCCGCTCCAGTCATAATGGGCGCGAACGTCGGCACGACGGTAACGGCGCAATTCATCGCGATTTTCGGTCGGGGCGGAGAGTACCGAGTGGCAGTAGGCGCGATATCGATCGCCGTCGGAGTCGTCTGCTGTTTTATAGGCAAAAAAAGCGTTAAAACGGTGGGCGAACTCTTCGTCGGTTTCGGGCTTACGATATCTGGTTTAACCGCTCTATCGGGTAGGATAGATACGCTTAAACGCCTTTCGTTTTTAAGAGTTTTCGGCAGCGTTGAAAACCCGTTTTTATTATTTTTAACGGGAATCGTCGTCGCTGCCGTTACGCAGAGTTCGTCGGCGATAACGGGAATTTTAATAACCTTTTCGGGCAATTCGATAACGGCGTTTTATAAGGCTATATTCATAATTTTGGGTTCTAACGTCGGCAGTTGCTTCGCGGTTATACTTTCGTCCGCAGATAAATCGTTGCCCGCAAAAAAAGCAGCGGTATTCAATCTCGTGTTCAATCTGTTCGGAGCGATCGTATTCTTTCCCGCTTTGATAGCCTTAAAAAACGTTTTGCCCGTTATTTTTCCGCACGCCGCGACGGACGCCGGAAGGGCTATGGCGGATTTTCATACTCTGTTCAATTTAGCCGCTTCTTT
>USOJ01000215.1 GCA_900556195.1 uncultured Eubacteriales bacterium | reverse complement strand
GCAAAGGGATTGAAGTACGAGTGAAAGAGTACCCGTACGATCCCTGCCTATCGCGCAGTGGAAAATCATAGGATAATTATCGGGATTTGCGCAAATTTTTAGTTCGTCGCGGAAAGCGTTACGGTATTCTTTGCTGCCCGCCACGCCGGTTTCTTCCCCGTGATAATACGCGCCGTTTATTTTGATAAGATTAACGCCGTCGCCGAACGGAGATTCTTCGACCACTTCGCCGCGAAGGTCGAGATCGGTTTTTATTCCGAGTTTTTTAACGGTTTCTTTGCCTCGTTCCGTTATCGAATCGCCGTTTGCAGAACGGTAAAGTATGCCGTATTTAATAGTTTTTCCGTCTTTCGTAACCGCGCCGCCGAGGTCTCTTACGTTTGAAACGCCGTCGATAGCGACGCTTCTGACGTGTCCTTCCGTTCTGAAACTACGCGCTTCGGAAAATTTTTCTTTGCCGTTTTTATCTACGATTTTAACTTTCCAAAAATAGTCCGTATTCGGAATAAGCCCGTCGATTTCAACGAAATTATCGGTCGTAATATACTTCGAGGCGTTCGAGAAAAGCGCGTTATCGGCAATCCACAACTCGTAATATTCCGCGTTTTCGGGTTTCCATTCGATTTTTACGCTTTTCATTGGCAATTGCTCGCCTTGCCCGAAAAAATTAAGCCCGTAATTCGGCGCGTAATTTTCGAAGTAGTCGGCGACTTTTTCGTTATCGAGATTATAAGTAGATTTCCGCATATAGTTGACGTGGTAGAGATTATCGTTATTCAATTACGACGTTTCTCAAATACATAGCCACAGGTGATTGTGTTTGAACTCGGTCTTGCGCCGTGTTTTCAGGCTAATACATTGTTCCGCGACCGTCTTATATTCGTATATTAAGGCGTTCGCGCGCCGCGTCTTAACCTGAAAACGCGACGCAAGACTTGCAGGCAACCAAAACACCGCTATTTTCGATGATTTTTGGTAAAGACGGCTTTGTTCGTACTCGCCCGTACGGGCGAAGTCGGATTTGCCTAAAAGCACGTAAATATCGGCGTTTTGGCGGGTTCAAACGCAATCACCTGTGGCTAGCCATTTGCCAAAATAATCGAGAACTCCGTACAGGTTACCGCTTTCGCTTTGACCGTAACGAGTTCGTGTTTATGCCCGTCGACCGCCCGGCTTGACTTGCACGAAACCGCAGCGAAACAACACGCGATAAACGCTGTAAATAAGATAAAAATCGTTATGATTTTTTTCATACTTCCCTCTTTTTTTATTTTGACAGACATTCGGCGGGTCTGTCGTAGCGTTCGTCTTTTTCGCCGAGTTTAACGAATTTTTCGGAAGTTCCCGCTTCGTTCGCATACTGCCGCAAAGTCCATTTTTCGGCTACGTAGTCTATGCCCGCTTCTTCCGCCGCATCGAAAAACCCCTTCTTTGCTTTTTGATATTCTTCGTCCGAAGCGTCGGGATAATAGAAATAAAAGTTATCGTACAAAAGCATAAGCGGAGTCGCCTTAACTTCTGTAAGTCTTCTTAAAAGTTCGCGTTTTTCATCGGCGCTTTCATCCGAATTTTTAACGGCGTTTTCCCCGTTTTCTATAAGGTTAATCGCCTTATAGAGCAATTTTACGGGATTACCCTCGGGACGTTCGTCAGTGCCGAAGTTTTCGCACCTGACCCATTCGCCCGTCGCTTCTATTTTAAGATTGTTTTCGTGGAACAAATCCATTACGGCTCTGACGGCGGCAGCGCCTTCTTTATAGTAAAGACCGATATATTCGTCCGCTAAGGCGTTACAATCGAGCGACGTATCCCACATACACTTACGATAAACGTACGCGCGGATATTGCTATGCCATATTCTTCGGGTTTCGTAATTGCCGTTTATGCAGAGATACGTTATTCCCCTTTCCTTAAAGCCGCGAACGCTGTCCGAAATATTTCCGATCGAATCGTAATACGCAAGATAGCGGTGGAAGTTGATGTCGTAACCCCAGAACCAGAACTCGTCGGCAATACAACGCCATTCGGCGAACGCTTTTTCGATATGACGGTATTGTTTATCCGAAAAATAACTATAATAACCGTTTCTGAAAAGCGCAAGTTGAATAACGATATTTTCGTCGGCTTTAACCGTGTCGTCTATCGGAACGAATTTCCCGTTTTCACACTTTACGGGCGCTTCTTTTGCGTAATCGTAAGCAAAAGTCATCAGTTTGATTTTCCGCTTCGAACCGCTTTCCTTAAGGTACTTATTCAGTTCTCTTACGACGACGTTGCAAAAACGAATGAGTATGCCGCTGCGTTTATACTTCTTTTCGAGTCCCCTGTTTTTATCGCTGTCGAAATAGTATTCTCCGTCTTCCTGCGTAAAACAAAATACTTCGGCTTCGGGGAATTTTTCGAGATCTTTTTTCATCTCCGAAATAACGATTTTAGCAACGCTTACGTCGATACTTTCGTCCAACTTTCCGTCGTCGGTAATACCGCTCGTTAAATCTATCGTCGGCGTTATCTGCCCGTTTACGTAGAAAAACCTGTACAATTCGGGGTGCTTATTGCCGTAAACTTCAAACGGGCAATAGAAGTGAAAGTTGTGGTTACAGTGTCTGCCGTAGACCTTTTTCTGTCCGCCGTGCCGTTCGTCTACGGCGGTAAACAAATCTACCACGCCCGTTCTTGCGATATGGTCGAAATCGGCGTGTTCCTGAAACGTGTCGCCGACGAGATAA
>USOJ01000214.1 GCA_900556195.1 uncultured Eubacteriales bacterium | reverse complement strand
CGACGACAACATCTTCATTTTCGGAATGAATTCCAAGCAAGTCGAAGATTTATGGAAACGCGGATACGACGCTACGGCGTTTTATAACAACAACGCTACGTTGCAACGCGTAATTGCGGCGTTAAAACAAGGATTCGACGGAGAAAAATTTGAAGACATAGCAAATTATCTGCTCGTAAATTCTCCGATTGCCGATCCGTATATGTGTATGGCTGATTTCAGTGATTTTCTTGCAATTCACAAAAAGGTCGACGACTTGTATTCGGACAGAAAAGAATGGAATAAAAAATCATTGCTCAACATCGCAAGTTCCGGATATTTTTCGGCAGACAGAGCAATTAAAGAATACGCGGAAAATATCTGGCAACTAAAACAAGTAAGATAACGAGTATATGTATTTTTATTATGATGCGCTCGACGAAACTTGCAAGAATATTCGCGGAGCGATTATCGAAGGCGATGAATTAAAGATTACCGTAAAATCAAGCGGCGTTGAAAAATGCCGCTTGATTATGCGTTATGACGAAGGAGCGGATTTTAAGTACGACATGATAAAGTCTGGCGATGGTTTTACGATTACGCTTATAAACCTTAAAACGGGCTTGATATGGTATCGTTTTGAATCGGACGGCGCTATTTTCGGAAACGACGGGTTGTGCGTGGCAAAAGAAAATTCCGATGAAAATTTTCAACTTTCGATATGTAAAAAACGCGACGATATATGCGAAAATGACGGGCGGATAATGTATCAGATTATGCCGGACAGATTCGCAAAAGCGGCAGGATACGGCTGTGAAAACGGTAAAAAACTGAAAAAATGGGGCGAAATGCCCGATTTTTTACCAAATGAAAAAGGTAAAATTACTAACGACGATTTTTTTGGCGGTAATTTGGAGGGTATACGAAGGGAAATTCCTTACCTGAAAAGTTTAGGGGTGAATTGTATATACCTCAATCCGATATTCAAGGCAAAAAGCAACCACAGATACGATACCGGGGACTATTTTGAAATAGATTCACTACTGGGCAATTTTGACGATTATGCAAGATTAGTTACAGAATGTAAAAATAATGACATATGTATAATATTAGACGGTGTGTTTAATCATACAGGCGATGATAGTCTGTACTTCAATAAATACGGAAATTATAAATCCATCGGCGCTTACGAGTCGGAAGAATCGCCGTATTACGATTGGTATACGTTTGAAGAATTCCCGGATAAATACACGTGTTGGTGGGGAATAGACACTTTACCGACGATAAATAAAAATTGCAAGGAGTTTGAAGATTTTATTGCGGGGCATGACGGAGTGCTCGATAAATATTTGTCGATAGGAGCGAGCGGAGTACGTCTTGACGTTGTTGATGAAATATCCGATACGTTTGTACAAAAAATATACAAATGTATAAAAAGGTACGGAAAGGAAAAATTGGTCATCGGTGAAGTCTGGGAAGACGCAACGAACAAAATCGCGTACGACAAAAGAAGATCTTATTTTATCGAAAACGAACTTGACGGCGTAATGAATTATCCACTTAAAAACGCAATAATAAATTACGTAATATCAGGGCGGGGTGAAGAGTTGTATTCCGTAGTCAGAAATCAACTCGATCATTATCCCGAGTTTGCGTTGAATAATTTAATGAATATTCTCGGAACGCATGATACGCCGAGAATTTTGACGGTTTTAGGTAAAAGCGGTCAACTTGCAACGGAAAGATCCGAAATGGCGAACGAAATTTTATCCCAAAATGAAATAAATTTTGCGATTAAAAGATTGAAGTGCGCGTCACTTTTACAATTTACTTTGTATGGGTTTCCGTCCGTATATTACGGCGACGAAATAGGGATGCAGGGTAACAGAGATCCTTTTAACAGAAAATGTTTCGATAAATCCGAAACGAACGATGAAATCTTGTCGTGGTATAAAAAATTATCCGAAATCAAAACGAATTATGTCTGCTTAAAAACGGGCAGGGTGTTTGACGTCCGATACAAAAACGGAGTGTTTTCATTCTCCAAAAAATCCGATCGCGACGTCGTAACGGTTGTCGTAAATTGCGGTACGGGTGCAGCGACTATTGAATTAAGCGAAAATGTTATAGAACTTATGTGTAACATAAAAAGTAATAAAATCACTGTAAATACACACGATTATGCGGTGTTTTATAAAACGACGGAGTGATGTTAAATATGAGCGTATACGAAAGGACGATTGAAGAACTTAATTTGTTAAGCGAAGAAAAATTCAAATCTTTTTCGGAAAAAATAATGGCGGCAAACAAGCCTTTAATCGGGGTGAGAACTCCCGCAATTAAAGCAATCGCAAAAAAAATTTTAAAAGATAATCCGACGGAATATATCGCCGAATGTAAATTCGGATATTACGAAGATACTTTACTTTACGGATTAGTTATTGCGACGTTACCTAAAAACGATTTTTTTAAGTATTTACCTACTTACCTTGCGCATTGCGACAGTTGGGCTCATATCGACGTTTTCGTTCCTGAAATAAAATTTGCTAAAAAAGACAAATGTGAATTGTTTGATTACGTCGAAAAACATATTCTGACCGACGAAGGATTTTATCTCAGGTTCTGCATAATAACCCTTATGGATTATTTTTTGCCCGAAAAATTAAATTATATTTTGAAAACGCTTGAAAAAATCGACGGAAAAGGTTATTATAACGATATGGCGATTGCGTGGCTTTTATCCGTTGCTTT
>USOJ01000213.1 GCA_900556195.1 uncultured Eubacteriales bacterium | reverse complement strand
CTCCTGCCACTGAAATTAAACGTATAAACGGCGCGGTTGCCGTCTCGGGCGCGAAAAGAGTGGATTTCGACGATCTGATTCCGAATTATCCCACTGAAAGATATACGCTCGAAAACAAAAATCAAGAAAAAGATTTGTCTATAAGGTGTATAGACTTGTTCGCTCCGATAGGAAAAGGGCAAAGGGGGCTTATAGTCGCTCCTCCGAAAGCGGGCAAAACGACTTTATTAAAAAAAATCGCGAACTCTATCTGCGAAAATTATCCGCAATCGCACCTTATAACGCTACTTATCGACGAAAGACCCGAAGAGGTTACCGATATAAAAAACAGCGTCAAGTGCGAGGTCGTCAGTTCGACTTTCGACGAAACGGCGGAACATCACATAAAAATCGCCGAACTCGTTCTCGCGAGGGCGAAAAGACTCGTTGAAAACGGCTGCGACGTCGTCGTTTTGCTCGACAGTATCACAAGGCTTGCAAGGGCGTATAACGCGGTATCGCCGTCTACGGGTAAAACGTTATCCGGAGGAATAGAAACGGGAGCGTTGCAAGCCCCCAAAAAATTCTTCGGCGCGGCGAGAAATATTATCGACGGAGGGAGCCTTACCATAGTTGCTACCGTTCTCGTAGATACGGGTAGTAAAATGGACGAGGTTATTTACGAGGAGTTCAAAGGTACCGGCAACATGGAACTCAGTCTGTCGAGAGAGTTATCCGAGAAGAGAATTTTTCCGGCGATCGACCTCTATAGGTCGGGTACGAGAAAAGACGAACTTTTGCTTTCTTTTTCAGAAAGAGTCTGCGCGGATTCTATCCGAAGGTTGCTCGCTGACGATAAAAACGCAAGTTCGAATATGCTCGACATGATGGCGCGCACCGCCGATAACGAAGATTTCGTCGGTAAAGTGCCCGAATGGATAAAATTGACAAGGCGTTAATCGACTTTTTCGACGAATTTGCCGTAAACGGCTTTAATCGCGCTATCGGTCATTCTTTCGGGGTGAAATTGTACTGCGAGTACGTTTTCGCCCGCAGAGAATGCCTCTATAGTGCCGTCCTTGCTTGCAAGTAGTGGCTTTGCGCATAAAGCAAGCGGGTAGCATCTTTGTTTGTGGCTTGAATTTACCGACGGAAAATTCGGATAAAAAACGTTTGCGGATAACGATGTTACGCTGTGATATAAATCTTTTGCGTAGTCGTAATGGTTGTCGACGAGCGATAGTTTACCGCCGAAATAAACGTTCAGAATCTGCGCTCCTCGGCAGACGCCGAGTACGGGCAGATTTCGTTTAACGAAATAATCGACGGCTTTAAGTTCGGCTTCGTCGCGTATTATATTTATCCCCGCCGACGGCGTGCAACCACCGTAAAACGCCGGTAATACGTCGCCGCCGCCGATCAGCAATAACCCGCCGTACGGCGATAAATCGTCCGGGGCGAAAACACAATCGTAGCGAGCGTTTACGAGGCGCAACGCATTTATATAAGTTTCGGGCGGTTTGCTTGAAAATACCAAAATTTTTTTCTTCACGATACATTATACTACTTAATCGCGAGATAGGTTACGCATGAAAAAAATAGGAATGGTGGTTGCTCTCCAAAAAGAAATTTTACCGTTTTTGGAGAGTCTGAACGTTAAAATAAGAAAATCGAACGTCGGAAAGTTTTCCGTTGCAGAATTTGAAATATACGGCAAAAAAATCGTTTGCGTAAACAGCGGTGTGGGAGAAATCAGAGCAGCCGCCGCCACGCAATATTTAATCACCGCGCATAAACCCGATATAGTACTGAATTTCGGCGTTTGCGGCAGTTTATCGGAAAGTTTGGGGTTAAAAACCGTAGTCTTGGTAAGTGGAGTCGTTCATTACGCTTTCGATACGTCCGAAATAGACGACTGTCCCCCGGGGAAATACGACGATTATCACGACGTGATTATAGACACCGACAAAGTGCTGCTGGAAAAGGCAAAGGAAGTTTTCGGCGGGGTTCAAACGGTCGTTTGCGCCTCGGCGGATAAATTCGTCGGTACCGTTTCGGAAAAAAATCGTATTCGAGCAGATTTTAACGCGGACGTTTGCGATATGGAATGCGCGGGGGTGTTGATAACAGCCAACGCGAACGGGGTTCCGGCATTGATAGTCAAAGCGGTTTCCGACGGCGACGGCGGCGCAAACGACTATCTTACGACGGTTCACGAAGCGACTAGGCAATATATCGATTTTTTGATAAACTTCATAAAAACGATTGAATAATCAGTCACGACCGGGCAATACTTTTACTTATGACGAAATTTTCAAAGCGAAAAATCCTTGCGGGGCTTGCGCTCGGAAGCGGAGGCGCGAAAGGCTCGGCTTTAATCGGAGCGATAAAAGCGTTCGAAGAAGACGGAATATATTTTGACGTCGTGGCGGGTACGAGTATAGGCAGCGTGGTCGGCGCTTTGTACGCGCAAGGTTATTCTTCCGGCGATATGGCGAACTTAGCGACCGAGTGCGGTTTTGACGATCCGACTTCTTTGCTTTTTGCGGCGGCAGGCGCGCGTTCACTGAAAGACGCTCTCGGAAGGATATTCGGCGGGGCGACTTTCGACGATTTGAGAAAACCGTTTTGCGCGGTGGCAACAAATCTCGATACCGGTGAAGAAGTGGATATCGTCAGCGGCGATATCGCGTCCGCTCTCGCCGGGTCGAGCGCTATTCAGCCCGTTTTCAGGGCTGTCAACCGAAACGGAATAAGGCTCGTAGACGGGG
>USOJ01000212.1 GCA_900556195.1 uncultured Eubacteriales bacterium | reverse complement strand
TGAACGTGAAAAATCGCCGCTTTGCGGCTTCGCTATAATTATAACATTATTATCTTGCTTATTCAATAAGAAATTTACTTGTCTTATTTAGAAATTTGCTTATTTTTTAATTTTCGTCGGAATAAAACCGACGTATTTTCGATTCTGCGGGATCACGATTGTAAAAAAAACGCCCGGCAGGCGCAGAGCCCGTGCCGGACGAGAATATCGGATCAAAGGGAGAAGCAATATCGGGAATCGACGATTTTCCCCGGCATATCCGGCGTCGATTCGTTAAAATTCTTTATTCTACCGCTTTCAGACTTTCGTTCATTCTGGTTTTTACGATTTTCGGTCTTAATATCAGCGTTACGAGCAGCGCAAACACGAATACGACGACCGGCACGAGCAGCCACATAAACCAACTTACGTTTCCGACCGTTCCGAAACCTATCGCCTTAAAAACGAGCGTCGCAAGACCTATTCCTGCGGGATACCCGACGATAATCCCCAAAAACACGCTGATATATATTTCGCGATAAATATAACCGCAAATTTCGCCGTCGTGGTATCCGAGAACCATAAGCGTCGCTATTTCTCTTTCTCTTTCGCTTATATTTATGGTCGTGAGCGTGTTTATCACCACGGCGGTCAGAAGCCCTGCGAAAATAACCACGACTATCGCTATCCCGATAATCGCAGGCGAGCCGAAGTCGTCGAACAGACACATATCCAGAAGAGCAAGCCCCGCGAAAACGAGTCCCGCAGACACGCCTACGGATACGAGCATCATAAAAAACCGCGTTTTATACCTGAAAACGTTTCTCATAGACGACTTATACCTGAACGAAAGGCGTTTCCAGACGAACGGAATTTTTTCAAGTAAAATTCTTTTGCCTTTTTTCGGCGGGTTCGGCCGTAGAAGGTCGGCGGGGGAGTTATTCGCAAGACGCAAGCCGACGGAGAATACCGCAATCAACGTAACGGCGACGATTACGCCAAGCGATATAAAGTAATAACTCGGATTGACCACCACCGCTATCGGAGGCATGACGTAACTGTAGCCGAAAGCGAAACATATCAGCCACGAAACGCCGTATCCCACGAAAAAACCTATAAACCCGCCTGCCGCAAGCGCGACGAGCGCAAAGAAAACGTACCTTACGACTATACTTACCGAACCGTATCCGAGCGTTTTCAGACAAGCGATCTGAGAACGTTCCTCATCCATAAGCCGCATCATGGACGACAAGACGACGAGAAGCGTCACGGCGATAAAAATCACCATTAAAATATTGGCTATTCCGCGCACCTTGTCCGCGCCGGCGATAACCGATTTGAAACTGTAATTGTCGTAAAGAGTAATTATGCGTACGTCTTCGCCCAAAAGTCCGGTCAACTCGATTTTTTCTTTTTCGACGTATTTTTCGTAACCGGATGAAAAAGATCCGAACAAATTACGGTTTTCCGCTTTTATATACAGATCGCCTTTCGGCAGAAAATCGCATATTTTAGTCGGACAGTATAAAATATTTTCGAGTAAATCGAGTTCGTTTATTCCCGTCACGTTCTCCGGTATTTCGGTATCTTCCGGGTTGTTATAACTCGGTTCTCCGTCTTTTCCGAACGTCAGCGGACTTCTCACTATTCCTTTAATCGTAACGTTGATTTTATATCCGGAAGGCAGGTTAAGCGCGGACGCAATATCTATTTCCGCTTTATCGCCGACGGAAAAACCCTTTATCACGTTATCTTTTACTTCGGCGTAAACGCAGTTTTCGTCGTCGCCCGTTATCTTTTCGCCTTCGACGAGTTCCGGCTCGTTGATCGCGGTATTTTCAAGATCGAGAAAGTACAGCCTGAGCGACCTTTTTTCACCTGTTTGAATATCTATTGACATTCCCGTTTCCACGTTGTTCTCGCCGTAGCGGTTTTTTACCGCGGCAATTTGCTCGTCGGTAAAACCGCCCGTCTTGCTTTTTACGATAAAGTCGCTTACGTTTTGTTTTGTATAATACTTCTCTATACTGTCCTTTATCATATCGGTCGACGAACCGATACCCGATATAAAACCTACGGATATGAGAACGATGCCGATAAGACAAAGAAGCCGTATAAGATGTTTTTTGAACATTCTGCGAACTGTTTTAAGATACGTTTTCACCACTCTATCTCCTCAACCGATTTAGGCTCGTCGTTCGTTTCGATACTTTCGATTCTTCCGCTCTTTATCTTTATTACCTTATCCGCCATATCTTTAAGCGCGGCGTTGTGCGTTACGATAACGACGAGTTTGTTTCGCTCGCGGGATAAATCCTGTAAAATTTTCAGTATCTTTTTGCCGGTAACGTAATCGAGCGCGCCGGTCGGCTCGTCGCATAGTATCAACTTCGGATTTTTGGCAATAGCGCGGGCGATGGCAACTCTTTGCTGCTCGCCGCCGGAAAGTTCTGCGGGAAAGTTGTCGAGCCGGTCGCCGAGCCCCACCGATCTGAGAACGGTTTCCGGATCGAGATGATCGTCGCATATTTCAACGGCGATTTCGACGTTTTCAAGCGCGGTAAGATTAGGCATCAGATTATAGAACTGGAAAACGAAACCCACGTCGCGACGCCGATAGTCGGTCAGTTGCTTTTTGTTGAACGAAGTTATATTTTTTCCGTCAAGATCTATTTCGCCGTCCGTCGCCGTGTCCATTCCGCCCAAAAGGTTCAACAAAGTAGTTTTTCCGGCACCGGACGCTCCGAGAATAACCACAAATTCGCCCTCTTTCAGATCGAACGAAACGCCTT
>USOJ01000211.1 GCA_900556195.1 uncultured Eubacteriales bacterium | reverse complement strand
GATCGGTAGCGGACTCGTAACCGTTATGGTAAGAGGCGACGTAGGCGCGGTTAAGGCTGCGGTAGAAGCAGGTTCCGCTAACGCCGCAAGACTCGGCGAACTCGTTGCGACCCACGTTATTCCCAGACCCCACAGCGACGTCGAGAAGATTTTACCTTCTTTCAATAAGTAATTATAAAAACGGACGCAGATTATGGGAAATTCACTCGGCTTTTTTGAAATATCCGGCGTAGTCGCCGCGGTCAACGCTCTCGACCTTATGGTAAAGGCGGCGGACGTAGAGTTCGTTACCTGGGAGAAGAAACTCGGCGGACGACTCGTAACCGTGATCGTGCGCGGCGAAGTTTCCGCGGTCAGGGCGGCTATCGAAGCGGCGGATAAAAACGGAATTAAAAAGCCCGTCGGTAAAGCCGTGATAGCAAACCCGCACGAAGAAGTGTGGAGAATCGTAAACAAATCGAGAGACAGGTTTTTACGATCGAGAGCGGCGCTCGAAGAAGATACAAAGCCGCAAAAAACCGAAAATAACGAAAGTTATATAAAAGAAATCTAATTTATCGGAGGATAAAAGAAATGGCACTCGAAGCATTGGGTATGGTAGAAACCAGAGGTCTTACGGCAGCGATCGAAGCGGCGGATTCTATGGTTAAGGCGGCTCAGGTTACTCTTATCGGAACCGAAAAGATCGGTAGCGGACTCGTAACCGTTATGGTAAGAGGCGACGTAGGCGCGGTTAAGTCCGCAGTCGAAGCAGGCGCGGCTAACGCGGCTAAACTCGGCGAACTCGTAGCGACTCACGTTATCCCGAGACCCCACAGCGACGTCGAAAAAATATTGCCCGTCTTAAAGTAATATTTTTCGGTAAGCACTACATACGGACAAGGTCGGACTGTCGCTTTGCGGCGGCAGTCCGAAATAACCGTAATCACGACTTTTTAAGGGGAAATTCTATACCCCTTATTGTAGCGTACCCGCAAAACGGGTAAATTAAAGGGATTTTCTATGGAATATAGCGAAATAGAAAAAATTACGCGGCTGGTTTCGGAGGCAATCGCATCGCAGTCGCCCGCCGAAGTAACTACGGGTTTTCAAGTACCCGTGGGAGTATCGGCGCGCCACGTACACTTAACGCAGGCAGACGTAGAAACGCTGTTCGGAAAAGGGTATCAATTGACGAAAAAGAAAGAACTTATGGGCGGACAGTTCGCTTCCAACGAACTCGTTACGATAGTCGGGCTTAAACTCCGCGCTATCGAAAACGTAAGAATTTTAGGACCCGTAAGAAAGGCGTCGCAAGTCGAAGTTTCGGCAACCGACGCGGTTAAACTCGGTATAAAAGTTCCCGTAAGGGATTCAGGAGATATAAAAGGTTCAGCGCCTATCGCTTTGGTCGGTCCTTGCGGCGCAATCTATCTTAAAGAAGGTTGCATCGTCGCTAAACGCCATATACATATGTCGCCCGACGACGCGAGAAGAGCGAACGTAAAAGACGGAGATATCGTATCCGTCAAAGTTGATAACGAGAGAGCGACTACGTTCAACAACGTTACGATAAGGGTCGATCCTTCGTTCACGCTCGAAATGCACATCGACACCGACGAGGCTAACGCCGCGAAGATATCGACGGGCATGAAAGCCACAATCGTAAATAACTGAAAGGCGGTTTACTTATGCTTATAGGCAAAGTCGTCGGGTCTGTCGTTTCGACGAGAAAATGCGACAATCTCGTAGGTAATAAATTCATGATAGTAGAACCTATCCCCAGCCTTAAAATCGACAACCGCATAGTTGCGGTAGATAAGGTAGGCGCGGGCATAGGCGAACTCGTACTCGTTGCGCAAGGCAGCGCGGCGAGAATCGGTTGCGGCGACGATCGCGCGCCCATCGACGCGGCGATAGTCGGTATCATCGACGACGGACAGGGATTATAATTTTTTAGTTGCAGCAATATGAACTTGACCGAACTCGGAAAACTTTATAGAGAAGCGGGCATAGTCGGCGCAGGCGGCGCGGGCTTTCCTACTTACGCCAAACTTACGGATAAGGCGGATACGATAATTCTCAACTGCGCGGAATGCGAGCCGCTTTTAAGGCTTCACAGACAACTTCTGAAATTCCACGCCGAAGAGATTATCGAAGCCTTCGATTTAACCCGTAAGACCATGGGCGCGAAGCAGGGCATAGTCTGCATAAAATCGCACTATAAGGGCGCGATTGCGGCGGTTACCGCGCTTTTACCCGAATACCCGTCGTTAAAAATTCACCTTCTGCCCGTGGTATATCCCGCAGGCGACGAAGTGGTGATGATTTACGACGCTACGGGCAGAGTGGTACGCCCCGGCGGGCTTCCGATAGAACAGGGAGTAGCCGTTTTCAACGTCGAAACCATGTACAACGCTTACCACGCGCTCAAAGGCGAAGCGGTTACGAGTAAACTCGTTACCGTGGCGGGCGAAGTGGAAAATCCGAAGACGGTAAGAGTGCCGCTCGGCGCGAAACTCTCCGAAGTAGTCGCGCTCGCGGGCAAAGAAACGATAGAAAACGGCGTTTATTGGGTCGGCGGACCTATGATGGGCAGAATCGCGAACAGATCCGAAACCGTTACCAAAACCACCAACTCTATATTTGTTTTGCCCGAAAACAACCGCGTAATAGACAAATTCAAGAGCGACTGGAAGATAGAAAAGGCAAGGGCGGCTGCAAGTTGCTGTCAATGCAGAATGTGCACCGATCTCTGCCCCAGATTTAATTTAGGACACCCCATCGAACCG
>USOJ01000210.1 GCA_900556195.1 uncultured Eubacteriales bacterium | reverse complement strand
GGGTTTGCCCAAAAAAAAAGCCGAAGCCGTAAAAATTCTGACCGAAAACGGCAAAGTTACGGGCGTACTCACTTCGTTCGGCAGCGTACTCGAATGTCGCGCCGTGGTTATCGCCACGGGCGTATACTTAAACGGCAGAGTAATAGCGGGCGAATGGGAAAAGACGAGCGGACCTTCGGGTTTCGCCCCCGCGAACGAACTCACCGCTTCGCTTATCGAACTCGGCTTTAAGATTCGCCGTTTCAAGACGGGAACGCCCGCAAGGCTCGACCGTCGTTCGGTTGATTTTTCGGTTATGGAACGGCAGGACGGCGAAACGAACGTCTATCCGTTTTCTTTTATGCACGACGGAGTTCCCGAAAAACAAGAGCCGTGCTATATAACCTACACAAACTTAAAGACTCACGAAATTATTTTAAGCAATCTCGACCGTTCCCCCCTTTATAACGGCGCGATTTTAAGCACCGGACCGCGTTACTGCCCGTCTATCGAAACGAAAGTAGTCAGATTCAAAGACAAAGAAAGGCATCAGATTTTTATCGAACCCGAGGGCTATAACACCAACGAAGTGTACGTTCAGGGTATGTCGACTTCGATGCCGCACGACGTGCAAAGGGCTATGTACCGCTCTATAAAGGGACTTGAGCATTGCGAATTTACCCGCTACGGCTACGCTATAGAGTACGACTGCATAGACAGTTTAGACCTTAAACCGTCGCTCGAATTCAAAATGTTAAACGGAATTTTCACCGCAGGGCAGATAAACGGAACGAGCGGTTACGAAGAAGCCGCCGCGCAGGGGCTGATTGCGGGCGTGAACGCTTCGCAATACTTAAAGGGCGGCGAGCCGCTTATAATCCGTCGCGACGAGGGATATATAGGCGTTTTAATAGACGATCTCGTTACGAAAGGCACTAACGAGCCGTACAGAATGATGACTTCGAGAGCCGAATACCGCATATTCCTTCGTCAGGACAACGCCGACAGCCGACTTACCGAAAAGGGTCGCGCCGTAGGTCTGGTTACCGACGAAAGGTACGAAAAATATCTCGACCGTCAAAAAAAGATTAAAGAACTCGAAGAGAAATTAAACGAAAGAATACCCGCCTTAAAGTGCGCCGAATTCGTCAAAAATCACGGGAAGCATCTCGATAAGAGATATGATTAAACGCAATATCCCGCTCGAAGATATACGAAAGGAGTTCGGATTGTTTAACGACTACCCGTTCGATATTTTAGAAAGAGTCGAAACCGATACCCGCTACGAAGGCTATCTTCAAAAAGGGCTCGAACAAATAGAAAAGGCTAAAAAACTCGAAGAAAAACGCATACCCGAAGACTTCGACTATCTCGCGATAAGCGGGCTTCGCGTGGAAGCGAGAGAAAAACTCGACGCTATCCGCCCCGAAAATCTCGGTCAGGCTTCGCGCATATCCGGTGTAAACCCCGCCGATATCGCCGTACTTATGGTGTGTTTGAAAAAATAAAAATGGAAAACGACAAGAACAAGATAATTTCCGACGAAAAGTCGGCGGAAAGCAACAAAAAGCCCGATCAAAAGTCGGTTCATACCCGCGCCGTCGTCAAAAAGCCTTACGAATCGGAATTCAAACGCAGATATTTCGATTATTACGACGACGTAAAAACGAGCGACCGTCAGGATTGGTGAACCTACTCCCGTTTTCGGAATGGCTACGCCCCGCAAGGGGTATCGCAAAGACGTGATTATAACGCAGTCCGAGAGAAAACCACCCTTCCGGAAACTCATCCGTCGGCTACGCCGCCACCTTCCCTGCAAGGGAAGGCAAGAAGAAACACGCCATTGACGCAAAGACGAAAAAAACGACGAGCAACGAGAAAACGTTATGAAGTTCGGATATTTGCTCCGTTATTACGGAAAGTACAAACTTAAAATGATAGCGGTTGCCGCGTTGTGTCTGGTATCTACGCTATGCTCGCTCGCGATTCCTTCTCTTATGAGCAGGGTCGTGGACGACGGCGTAAAACGGTCGGACTTAAACGCGGTGATTTCGTCGTGCGCCGCGATGCTCGCCGTTTCTTTACTCGCTTTAATCGCCGCGGTAATTTCGGGCAAACTCAACGCTTCGCTGTCGAACTCGGTAGCGAGAGATTTACGCGACGATCTTTTCAAAAAAGTAAACTCGCTTACCTTCGAAGAGTTTTCGTCGATAGGCACGTCGAGCCTTTTAACCCGCGCGACCGAAGACGTGTTTCAGTTGCAGGAAGCGGGCGGGCTCGTATCTTCCGCGATAAGCGTTCCGCTTTTGCTTATAGGCGGCATAGTCGCTTCTTTTACGGCGGACGTAACTCTCGCCGTCATACTTTTATGCGTAGTGCCCGTCGTTTGCGCTATCGTATTCGCACTCGTAAGAAAAATGGGCAAGTTATGGGAAAACGCCGATAAATACTGCGATATTCAGAACCATATAGTAAGAGAAAGGCTGTACGGAATAAGGGTTATACGCGCGTTTGAAAAAGAAGACTACGAACACGCGAGAGTAACCGACGCAACCGACAAAATGGCGTACAACCTGGTTAAATCGAACCTTTTCAGCGGACTTATCACCCCGATTTGTTCCTGTCTGTTAAGTCTTGCAACGGTGGCGTTGATCGTGGTCGGTTATATCCGCGCGACCGCCCCCGAAACGACCGTCGGCGCGGGCGACGTCTACAAGATAGGCGAACACCTCGTAAACGGCTGAAATATTGAATATTCCCCCGGTATCCGTCGGATGCCGGGGAATTTTTTGCACCTT